>DOUW01000340.1:2707-2839 GCA_003520365.1 Massilia sp. | reverse complement strand
GCAGCGAACCTCCCGGCCGGCAGCGCCGCCCCGGGGGTCGTGGTGAAGCAGGAACCGGCGCCGGTGGTGAAGCAGACCGTGATCAAGGAAACCGTGGTGCAGAAGCCGCGCGTGGTCGAGCACCGCCCTGCC
>DOUW01000340.1:0-2618 GCA_003520365.1 Massilia sp. | reverse complement strand
CCGGTCCGCTACGCCGAGCCGGTCTACCGCGCCGCTCCGCCTGCCCCGACTCCGGCACCGGTGCAGCAAGGCCCGAACTACGTCGGCGTCGCCACCGGCGCCGTCATCGGCGGCCTGATCGGCAACCAGGTCGGCGGCGGCAACGGCAAGAAACTCGCCACCCTGGCCGGCGTCATCGGCGGCGGCTACGTCGGCAACGAGATCGCCAAGCGCAACGGCCAGTAAGCATAGCGACCAGCATGGAAGGAACCGGGGTTGAAAAACCGCGGTTTCACCCCAGATAGGCCATGTCGCACCGATGGCGCAGAGGTTTGAAACAGATCGTCACGCCACGGAGCAAAGTGTGCATCGGACCGTACTCTCGGGTGCACTTGACACGAGTTTGGAGTACAATGAAGTTTCTTTCGTTGGGGGGCGACCTGGTTTCGACGTGGGTTGCAAAGCAGCGCAGGGCATACCGAGGGCTGGTTACCTCGTAAATACACCCAGAAATCAATAACTGCAAACGATAACTCGTACGCACTCGCAGCCTAATCGCTGCTAGCTCTACACTACCTCGCCTCTGGGGTGGGCCGCAAGGCAAGTAGAGTCATTTACAGAGGCTAGGAATCACTTGGGTCACTTGGGTGCTTCCGAAATTTAAGGTGACTCGCTTGTACAAAGGGTGCACATCCCCGTTGTCCAGGTTAAATTAATTGATAGTGCTAAGTATGTAGAACTGTCTGTAGAGTGCTTGCGGACGAGGGTTCGATTCCCTCCGCCTCCACCAGTATTCAAAAACAAAGCCCCGCCGGCGCAAGCCGGTGGGGCTTTGTTTTTGAATACTTGCTTTGAGCTGGGAGTTGAATCCTCGTCCGGGACGGACGAGTGGGGTGAGCAGGGAATTCGACTGCGTAGCAGTGAGCCTGCGAACGCCTTTGCGCATGCAGGCGCAAAGGCAAGCAGGGATTTCGAGCTGCGCAGCAGCGAGCCTGCGAGCGACCTTGCGCCTCCGGGCGCAAGGGCTCTCCGATTCGGCTGACTAAAGGGAAATCGCGCAGCGATTTCTTGCCTTTCCGCCTCCACCACAAGCGCAAGCGCATCGCGCACCAGGGCGCTCAGCGCTTGACCTACCGCCGCCAAACGATTGACCCCACCCAACTTGCAGCAAACACAACAAAGCCAGAATGCCCCATCACCACGACGGAGGCATTATGGCAACAGACTACTACCTGCAGCTGGACGGCATCAAAGGCGAGTCCACGGACTCGAAGCACACTGCCTGGATCGAGTGCACCTCGGTCAACTGGTCCATCACCCAGCCCAAAAGCGCAACGGCATCGACCGGCGGTGGCCACACTGCGGAGCGTGCCGAGCTCAGCGAAATCAGTATTACCAAGCTGGTTGACTTGGCCTCGCCAATCCTGGCGCAGGTCTGCGCCTGCGGGAAGACGATCCCCAAAGCCAAGCTGGAAATGCAGCGCGCCGACGGCGCCGGCGAGCCGGTCAAGTATTTCGAGGTTGAGCTGGAAAACGTCCTGATCGCGCACATCGCACCCAGCTTCGGAGGCGGAGATTTCCCCGGCGAGAGCCTTGGCCTGAAATTCTCAAAGGTCCGCTGGAAGTACACCCAGCAGAAGATCGGCGGCGGCAGCAACGGCAATACCGCCGGCGGCTGGGACTTGGCCACAAACAGGATTGCGTGATGCGCGCGCCGATCCTATTCGGGCTCCTGGTGGTCGCGCCCTGCATCGCCCAGCCGGGCGTGCCGGCGCCACAGATGACCGGCGAGACTCTAGTCAAGCTGATGGGCAACGTGGACCCAGCGGACGTGTCGTGGTCACCTGAAAGCCCGTTCCGCACGCGTGCGATCGCCGCTGAATACATCGACATGTCGAACGGCGAACTCGTGCGCGGCTTCATCCAGGGCGTGCACGACGCAACCCGGGGCAAGGAGTGGTGCCCTAGCGCGCAGGCCTCCCCATTGCCACACGAAATGGACGCGGACGCCCGCCGCATGCTGCAGCGCCTGCCAGCCGCAGAGCTCCGCCGCAGCGCTGCAGAGCTCATCGTCGCAGTCTGGCGCAAGACCTGGCCCTGCCCGGCAAACCAGCGGAGACCACAATGAAGGTACCGTATGCCAACTTGCGGATGCACTTCCCGGACACCGACAGCGTCGGCCGAGATGAGCTCTATCACTGGATAGGGTATCCGGAGAATATCACCGACCCGAACTTCTACAACACATGCGCGATCCGCATAAGCCTGGCACTCCTCGGCGCCGGCTACCCCAACCCCGGCAGATGGCCGATCAAGGCCGGAAAATACAAGGGCCGGTCCATCGAGACGCGGCAACGCGCCCTGAGCGCATGGTTGGTGCGCCAAGTCGGGCAGCCCGCTAAATTCAAGAGCGGCCAGGAGGCCGAGCGCGCGATCGGAAGCCAGCAGGGCATCGTTTCCTTCTTCAGCATCTACGGCGACCAGAATCCCCAAGGGCACATCGCTATCGTGTCAAGGGATCGTTGGGGCCGGTATCTCCGTTGCGGAAATGAGATCGACGGCACGGCAACTGGCTGCTACTGGTCATCGCGCGAGGTATGGTTCTGGCCGCTGAAGTGAATCGCCACGAGTTTTCTAGA
>DOUW01000339.1 GCA_003520365.1 Massilia sp. | reverse complement strand
CGGCAGGGCCGCGCCACCCTCGGGCGCACTGTCCGGCGCCACCGCCGCCGGCCGCTGCGGCAGGTACTGGGCGATGAAGGGCCAGAGCCCGTTGCGCGCGCGCTGCAGCAGGATCACCATCAGGATGCCGAACACGATGATCTCGAAGTTCCCGTTGGCGCCGATCAGGGACGGCAGCCAGCTTTGCAGCTGGTCCTTCAGGATGGTCAGCACCGCTGCGCCGAGGATCGCGCCCCACAGGTAGCCGGCGCCGCCGATCACCGCCATGAACAGGTATTCGATGCCGGAATTCAGGCCGAAGGGCGACGGGTTCACGGCGCGCTGCAGGTGGGCGTACAGCCAGCCCGAGACGCAGGCCAGCAGCGCCGCGATCACGAAAATCCGGATCTTCATGGCCGCGGTGTTCACGCCCATCGCCTCGGCCATCAGGGCGCCGCCCTTGAGCGCGCGGATCGCCCGCCCGGAGCGCGAATCGAGCAGGTTGCGCAGCACGGCCACAAAGCCGAGCACCGCGAGCCAGATCATGAAGTACATGCTCTTGCCGGAGCCGAGATCGAGGCCGAACAGCGTGATCGGCGGGATGCCGGCGATGCCGTCGTACTTGCCGAGGAATTCCATGTTCCCGAACAGGTAGTATAGCGACAGGCCCCAGGCGATGGTCCCGAGCGGCAGGTAGTGGCCCGACAGGCGCAGCATGATGGCGCCGATGAACAGCGCACAGCCGGCCGTGATGACGAGGCCGCAGACCAGCCCCAGCCAGGGCGACAGGCCGTGGGCGGTGGCGAGGTAAGCGGTGGCGTAGGCGCCGAGGCCGACGAAAGCCGCCTGGCCGAAGGAGGTCAGGCCGCCGACGCCGGTCAGCAGCACCAGGCCGAGGGCGACGATCGCATACAGGCCGATGTAGTTGCCGAGGGTGATCCAGTACGGCGGCAGCGGCAGCAGGCCGAAGGCCAGCGCCGCCAGTCCGAAGATGAGCAGCGAACGGCGCGTCATGCTTCCTCCTCCTCGACCTGGGGATGGACGATCGAGCGCCACAGCAGCACCGGAATGATCAGGGTGAACACGATGACCTCCTTCAGCGCGCTGGCGTAGAACGAGGAATAGGCCTCGAGCAGTCCGACCAGCAGCGCGCCGCCGGCGGCCAGCGGATAACTCGCCAGGCCACCGATGATGGCGCCGACGAAACCCTTCAGCCCCATCAGGAAGCCGCTGTCGTAGTAGACCGTGGTGATCGGCGCGATCAGGACGCCGCACAGGGTGCCGATGATCGAGGCCAGCAGGAAGGCCAGGCGCCCGGCCTGGACCGTGCCGATGCCGACCAGGCGCGCGCCGCGCCGGTTGACCGCCGTGGCGCGCAGCGCCTTGCCCGACAGGGTGCGGTCGAAATACAGCCAGAGCGCGCCGATCAGGAGCAGCGCCGCCGCGATCACGACCACGCTCTGGCCCGAAATCGTCACCGTTCCGAGGTTGAAGACTTCCGTCCAGAACGGCGTCGTGCGCGAGCCTTCGGCGCCGAACAGCACCAGGCCGATGCCGAGCATCACCAGGTGCACGGCAACCGCCACGATCAGGAGGACCAGCACCGGGCTCTCGGCCAGCGGCTGGAAGGCCAGACGGTAGACCATCGGCCCCATCGGCACCACGATGGCAAAGGCCAGCAGCAGTTGCGCCAGCATCGGCAGGGCCGCGCCGTCGACGCTGCGCGCGATTCCGTAGACGGCGACCGGCAGCAGCACGAACTTGAGAAAGGATACGGCCAGCGCACGGCCCGGCGTGTGCTGGCCGGCCGGACTGCGCAAGGTGACGAACGCTTCCTGCGCGAAGCTGGCGACGCCCAGGATCACCAGCAGGGTGGCGCTTTGCGGGAAGTGGCCGGCCTGGAAGGCGGCCATGGTCAGGGCCCCGAAGGCGACGAACTCGCCCAGCGGAATGAAGATGACGCGGGTGATCGAGAACACCAGCACCAGCGCCAGGGCCAGCAGCACGTACACCGCGCCGCTGGCGATGCCGTCCTGGGTCAGGATGGCGAAGATAGATAGATCCATACCGCTGCCGATGGGCGCGACGGCTCCCGGCGGCGGCGCCGCTACCGACGTACGGCGCGCCACGGGCCGGCCACGCCCGCGTGGCCCTCCTCTCTCCAATCGTTGTTATGGGCGGCGCTTCGGGAATGACTCCGGCAACGCCCGCTTATGCGTAGATGATATTCGAAAAACATTGAAAATCGACATTTTTTCCAGCCGAGCGGCCTATACTATGGCGTGTTCCCGCCTCGTTCGTCTTCGCTGGAACGGTTGGCGGCACCCACTTCAAAACAACAAAGGAGACTGGCATGACCGCAACACCGCGTTTCCCTCTCGTCCGCAAGCGCGTCCTCGCGCTCGCCGCCCTCGCCACCCTGGCTGCCGCCAACGTCCACGCGCAGATCAAGGTCGGCGTCTCGATCTCGACCACCGGCCCGGCCGCCTCGCTCGGCATCCCCGAGAAGAACACCGTCTCGCTGTTCCCGGTCGAGATCGCCGGCCAGAAGGTGCAGTACATCGTGCTCGACGACGCCTCCGACGCCACCCAGGCCGTCAAGAACGCGCGCAAGCTGGTTTCCGAAGACAAGGTCGACCTCCTGATCGGCTCCTCGATCACGCCGACCTCGCTGGCCATGCTGGAAGTGGCGGCGGAGACCCAGACCCCGATGATCTCGATCGCCGGCGGCTCGCGCATCGTCGAGCCGATGGACGCCAAGCGCCACTGGGTATTCAAGACCACCCAGCACGACGGCCAGATGGCGGCCGCCATCACCCAGCACATGGCGAACAACGGCGTCAAGAGCATGGGCTTCATCAGCTTCAGCGACGCCTACGGCGACGGCTGGTGGACCGAGGCCCAGAAGATGGCGGACGTGCGCAAGATCAAGGTCGTGGCCAACGAACGCTTCGCCCGCACCGACACCTCGGTCACCGGCCAGGTGCTGAAACTGGTCTCGGCCAATCCGGACGCGATCCTGATCGCCGCCTCCGGCACCCCGGCCGCGCTGCCGCAAAAGGCGCTGCGCGAACGCGGCTACCGCGGCAAGATCTACCAGACCCACGGCGTTGCCAACAGCGACTTCCTGCGCGTCTGCGGCGCCGACTGCGAAGGCACCTTCATCCCGGCCGGCCCGATGCTGGTCGCCGCCCAGCTGCCCGACGCCAACCCGGTGAAGAAATCGGCGCTGGCCTACGTCAACAAATACACGGCCGCCTACAACAAGGACAGCCTGTCGACCTTCGGCGGCCACGCCTGGGATGCCGCCCTGCTGCTGCAGGAAGCGGCGAAGACGGCGGTGCCGAAGGCAAAACCGGGCACCAAGGAATTCCGCGCCGCCCTGCGCGACGGCCTGGAAGACATCAAGAACCTGCCGGCCTCGCACGGCATCTTCAACATGACGCCGACCAACCACCAGGGGCTGGACCAGCGTTCGCAGGTAATGGTGCGGATCGAGAAAGGGGCCTGGAAGTACGTGCCCTGAGGATGCCGAGGCATCCCCCGGGGATGGTTTAGCCATGACGACCGCTTGATAGACGACGATGCCGTTCAGGAAAACCTGAACGGCATTATTGTTTTCCGATCGGGCCGCCGCCGCGGCGAGTTGCCGAGTTGCCCAGTTGCCTGCTGTGGGAATGCGCGCATTTTGGCAAGCGCCAGGCTGCTATCCTGCAATGCGGTCATGGGCGCGAGACCGTCCGTTCCAGGCCATCTGCCTGCGATACCAAAACAAGCTTTTCTTTTCAAAACAGGGACACTATGAATATCGGCGTTAATTCGACACCGTTCGAGATTACATGTCATTGGATCGATGTATGCCTCGACAGGATGCGCGTGCTGGGATATCGCGACGGCAAAGAAATTTCCTGGGTTTCCATGCCAGGCGAGAGTGTCAATGCGCGTGCAAATCCTGGCGACATCGCTCGGATCTCTCATGAAATCGGCATCCGTGACGGCCTGATCGTCAAGCTGCATCAGGCCACCGGCGATTTCTGCAAGACGCGCTCCACTGCCGACGTGAAGTATGTCGGCATGCGGCAAGCGATGTACGCGCTGTTTGCGAAAGAGGTCTGGCGCGATACCCATCTGTGGTTGTTCCGCTTTGGACTCTCGTTCACGGTCTTTCACGAGGTCGGGCACCTGAACCAGCAACATGGACTCTTCCGCCGCAAGCTGGGTCTCCGGGCCGGCAACCATTCCCTGGATGACGATGCGCATGTCGAATACGCCGACGGCGATGCCGAGCTGACAGGCGAGGAGGCGCTTCTTGCGCAGACGCTCGAACGCTGCGCCGATTTCGAAGGCGTCAAGCGCACCATGGACGTGATCCGGGCCATGTCGAGCACACCCGACGGGAAGCCGCAGCATCGCGAGCAGACGACGCGGATGGTCTGGCTGGCGCTGGTGGGCATGTGCATATTCTGCTATCTGCTGCATGAGGAACGCGGTAGCCGGCAGCTCTATCCGCTGCTAGGCGGCCATCCGCGTCCATCGGCGCGCATGCTCGAGATCGTTCGAGATACGCATCAGTATATTCTTCGCTATCCCGACTTTTTCCCGCTCAGCGAGGACCCCGATGCATGCCTCGACTTTCTTGAAGAAGCCGTCATCACCGCCTCGCAATTCTGGCATTCCCGCTCGTCGTCGCCGGAAATTCCAACGGTACACGCCGAGATGCAGGACAGTGCAGACTATCTGCGCTGGCGCGAGAGCATCCGGACTAAATGGAACGAGATTGTGCCGGTACTGAACGCACAACGCATTTGCAAAGGTGCCGAGTTGCCCGAACTGCCGTCTGCGGCATGACGCAGCAGCTGACGAGCCGCTTCACTCCAGCACGCGGTTGCGCGACTCCACGTCCACGAGTGCAATCGCCAGCGCCCCGAGCGCCAGAAAGCCGGCCAGCATGGCCAGCGCCAGTGTGAAGTGGGTCGCCATCACCGGCGCCACGATGGCCGGCGCGAACAGGCCGCCGAAGCGCGCCACCGCGCCGGCCGTGCCCATGCCGCTGGCGCGCAGGTCGGTCGGGTAGACCTCGGGCGTAAAGGCGTACAGCGCGCCCCAGGTCCCCAGCAGCGCAAAGCTCATCAACAGGGTCGAGCCGACCACCACCGCGGTGGCGCTGCCGAAGCTGTAGAGCATGCAGCCCAGGGCGCTCAGCAGCAGGAAGCCGATCAGGGTGGGCTTCCGGCCCCAGCGTTCCACGCCGTAGGCCGACAGCGCGAAGCCGGGCAACTGCACCAGGGCGAGCAGGATCAGGAATTCCTGGCCGCGCATGAAGCCGAAGCCTTCGCTGCTCAGGCGCACCGGCAGGTAGACGAACACGCCGTAGTAGGCGATCGAGATCAGCGCCCAGGCCGCGAACAGGCAGACGCTGCGGCGCAGCAGTCCGTGCGAGAACAGCGCCGACAGCCCGTGCTTGACCGGGCTTTCCTGATGCAGCGCGGGAATCGCCACCTGGCGGCCATTCACCCGCGCGACGCGCTCGAGCACCGCGCGCGCCTGCTCCGGCATGCCGCTGCGGTTCAGGTACATCGGCGACTCGGGAATCGACAGGCGCAGCACCACGCCCACCATGGCCGGGATCCCGGTCACGAAGAAGATCACGCGCCAGGCGTCCTCGCCCCAGCGCAGCGCCACCAGGGCCAGCACCGCCAGCAGGATGGTGCCGACCGCCCAGAAGGATTCGAGCAGCACCAGCCAGCGCCCGCGCCGGTCGCTCGGCAGGAATTCGGCCATCATCGTGTAGTCGACCGGCAGCGTGCCGCCGACGCCGATGCCGGTCAGGAAGCGCAGCGCCAGCAGCCAGGTGAAATCCGGCGCAAAGGCGGAGGCGACGCCGAAGCAGGCGTCGACCAGCACCGCCGTCATCAGCACCGGGCGGCGTCCGATGCGGTCGGCCAGGCGGCCGAAACCGAAGGCGCCGAGCAGCATGCCGACGAAAAACACGGTGCCGGTCTCGAGCGCCTGCGGCATGGCGATGCCGAAGGTTTTCGCGATCGAGGGCGCGGTGAAGCCGATCGACAGCACCTGCATGGCGTCGGCCATCCAGACCAGGCCGAAGATCATGAACAGGCGGTACTGGAATTTGCCGACACCGGCTGCCTGTATGCCCTGCTCGACGGTCATGCGCGATGTCGCCATCTGTTTCCCTTCAAGGTTGCTGTGCTTACGATCGGGCAATTTTAACGTTTTCCCATCGGCCCTGCGGGCTCTCCGATAGCGCCGAGTGTGCAGGACATCGCCGGCGCGGACTGTGCAATGGAAGACATAGCGGCGAAAAACCGGCGACCTTCGGCATCCAGGCTGCGGCCAGTGCTTGACAGCGTCGATTACGAGTGTAATCATCGCTGGCGATTACAACTATAAATGATTCTCTCATGCCGACTACTTCTGAAACCAACATCAGCGACGCCGAGACGCACGTCATGGAGGTGCTGTGGCGCGCACCCGGACCCGTCGTGGCCGAACAGGTCGTGGTTGCCCTTTCCGAAAGCCAGCACTGGCAAAGCGCCACCGTCAAGACCCTCCTCAACCGCCTGCTCAAGAAGGGTGCGATCGCGGCCACCAAGGATGGACGGCGCTTCCTCTACCATGCGGTGCTGCGGCGCGAGGACTGGCTGGCGCGCGAAAGCGAAGGCCTGGTGCAGCGTCTGTTCGGCGGGCGCATCGCGCCGCTGGTCGCGCACTTCGGCAGCCGGCGCAAGCTGTCGCCCGCAGACCTCCAGGAGCTACGCCGCCTGGTCGATGAGTTCGACGATGGCAAGTGAGCCTGCTCCCTGCCGGGACGCGCTGCGCCCTTCGCCAGCCTTGCGATCCTTATCCTGCTGGCTCGGCACAAGCTCCCTGGAAGGCGTGAGACCGACCACCGAACCGACCGTGCGCGCAGCAGCGACGCTATGGGTCTTTATGAGCGCGGCGCCGCGTTAAGGTAGCGGAGCACTTGGAGTGACGCTACCAGCGTTCGGAACCGATGGGCACCGACGCGGGAGGAGAAGGACTGGACAGCCAAGCGATGGAGGAGTTCGCCCCGAACGGTGTGACTACACGCAACTGTGAATTGTCGGTTCGGCTACATAATTATGTGGTCAGTCAAAAAAAGGGCCGGGAGGGGTTCCCGGCCCCTGGCACAACATAGAAAGGACTCAAATGCGAATGACATACGCGTTGCGAAGTTTCAGGTTTACGATCCACCTACATCCGGCGATCATCGTCGTCTTCATCGCGACATCGCTGCCTTTGCATTGATTATTTAAAACTATCCGGCGTTCGGTCTGCACACCGGGCGCCGGACAAGCATTAGCGTATTCCCATCCTTAAGGACCGTCAAACCCCCACATCAAGTTGAGCCTGACTCCAATCAATGCATAACTTTTGATGCAAGTCACATACGCGCCCTGAACTCACCCTGCAGGCGCCTCCTGCCCCCCACTGGTCGGCCCTTGCGTGACCGGCCGCCCGTCTTCCCAGTTCAACAGGTCGATGCACATGCGGCGCGCGGTCTGGGCCGTGTCCCAGGCGTGATACACGATCCAGGTCTGGCTGTCGTCGGGCGAGGTGGTGAAGGAGTTGTGTCCCGGCCCGAGGATGCCGGGCCGGCTGCGCATCAGCAGCGCCTCGTGCCCGCCCTCGGGCCGGCGATACGGTCCGAGCGGGTGGTCGGCCAAGACGTAGCTGACGCCGTAGTTCTCGCGCTCCCAGGCGCCGCCGCTGTAGAAGCAGTAGACGCGGCCATCGTGCACCTGCACCGCGGCGCCCTCCACCGTGTGCCAGTCGTGGACGCTGCCGTACATGGTGCGCCCCTTGCGGAAGATGTGCCAGTCCTGGTGCGGGCGCACCACGACCTGGGGCTGGCCGGCCAGGGTCGTCATGTCGAGCAGGCGGTCGACCACGATGCCGGTGCCGACCCGGTGGTCGTCCTCGATGTCGAGGAAATCGACGCAATAGAACAGGTACCACTCGCCGTCGAGGTGCCGGTAGGGATGGGCGTCGATCGAGAACGGCTGGTCCGGCACCAGGATCTTGCCGCAATCGACGAAGGGGCCGGCCGGATCGTCGGCGACGGCCACGCGCAGCTTCTGGTCGGTGCCCTCGTCGGCCGAGCCCGATGAGTAGTACATGTAGAAGCGGCCCGCGTGGAAGGCCACTTCCGGCGCCCAGTAGTGCAAGGCGCCGGTCGGCGCCAGCGCATGGCCGAGGGGCTCCCACGCGACCAGGTCCGCCGAACGCAGCACCGGCACCTGGCGGCCGTCCGCGCCGGCTGGGCCCGTGCCGTAGGCGTAATAGACGCCCTCGTGCTTCAGCACGAAGGGGTCGGCGAAGGTCTCCGGATAGACCGGGTTCTGGTAGGTGCGCTGCAATCGCTTCTCCTTGAACGGGACCCTGGCCCTCACATTTTGTAGCGCAGGCTGAGCGCGTAGGTGGTCGGGTTGTAGCGGATGTCGCGCGGCTGGTATGGCCCGAGCGAACTCTCGAACTTGGCCTTGGTCAGGTTGATCGCGTCGAAGTGCAGCGACACGTTCGGCGTCACCTCGTAGCCGATACTCAGGTCGACGAAGGTGGTGGCCTTGACCACGCGGTCCTGGGCGAAGGGCGGCTCGGCGATCTGCTCGACGTAGTCGCCGCGGCGCGTCGCGGCCAGGCGGCCGGTGACGCCGTTGCGCTCGTAGAGCAGCGCGAGGTTGTAGTTCTGCTTGGCCACGCCGATCAGGGCGGTTTTCTCGTAGACGTCGCTGCCGAAGCTCGTTCTGGTCTCGTTGTCGCCGTCGATCCAGGTGTAGTTGGCCTGGACGCCGAAGTCGCTCCAGATACCGGGCAGGAAGTCGAAGAACTTCTGGATGCCGAATTCCGCGCCGCGCAGCGTGCCCTTGCCCGAGTTCTGCGGACGCGTCACGCGGTAGGTCACGCCGCCGATGCTCTCGTCCTGGGTGAAGTTCTGCAGGTAACCGTCGATATCGCGGTGGAACAGCGCGATCTGGGCATAGCCGTTCTTCGCGAAATAGTACTCCAGCGTGGCATCGATATTCTTGGAGCGGGTCGGTTCCAGGTAGGGGTTGCCCGAACCGCCGCTGCCCGGGGCGTTCACCGTCGGCGGAACCAGGGACAGCGCCGGGTTCAGCTCGCGGAAGCCCGGACGGGTCAGGGTCTTGCCGGCCGACAGGTGCGACTGCCATTGCTCGTTCCAGTTGACGACCGCCGAGATGCTCGGCAACACGTTGGTCTCGGAGGTCGACAGGCTGACGTCGCTGACCACGTCGCCGATGCGGTTCTGGCCGCGCAGCGTGCGCTTGTCGCGCAGTACGCGTGCACCCGCTTCGCCGCTGACCTTCACGCCGCCGAACTCGGTTTCCCAGCGTCCCGACAGGTAGAAGGTGGCGTTGCGTTCCTTCTGGTCGAACAGGCGGGTCGGGTCGTCGGGCACGCGGCCGCTCGGCTGGCCATAGGCATTGCGCACGGTGTCGGCGTTATCGAGCAGGAAGTCGGACGACGGCGTGTACCAGGGGCCGCCCAGGCGGTCCAGGCCCGGCACCAGCTGTTCGAAGCCAGGGCCGAACAGGCCGATCGGGGTCGGGCGGTTGGTATTGGCAAGATCGGACGCGCGTTCGGCGCCGTGGTAGCTGGCCTTGCGCTGGGACAGGCGCACACCCGCCAGGATGGCGCGGAAGAAGTCGCCGCCGAGGCTGTAGGTGCCGTCGGCGCGCCACTGCCACTGGTTGCCGGCCTGTTCGTTCCAGTTCTGGACCAGGCCGCGCAGCACGAACCCGTTCGGGTCGCGCAAGGCATTCGCGCTGCCCGGCGTGGTGACCGCGTTGTAGCCGCCGTGGCCGTCGGCGCCGACCGCGTACACGCTGGAGCTGGCGCCCGGGACCTGCTGGTCGACGATGATGGTGTCGTTGACGAACTTCGAGCGGGTGTAGGCCACGTGGGTATTCACCGTCAGCGGGCCGTTCGCGTAGCGCAGCGCGAGGTTCAGGTAGTTGGTACGGGTGCGCTCGTCCTGGCCCCAGGTGCTGGTCGCCATGTAGGGGTCCCAGTCATAGGCGCCGGGGCCGAACTGGGCGGCCGCGGCGTCGGCCGACAGGATCGGGCAGATCGTGCCGCGCCGCGTATTGCAGTGGCTGCCCTGCGGCGCCAGCGCCACGTTGGTCAGGCGCGGCGCCCAGGTGACGATGTCGAGAATGTAGTTGACCGCGTTGCGGCCCTGATAGCCCATGCCCAGGTACTGGGCGCTTGCCTGCAGCTGCGGGCTGATCTTCCACTGGAAGGCGCCGTGGATGCTCTGGCGCTCGCGCTTGCCGCTGTTGTAGATGCCGCCGATGTTCGGCAGCTGGCCCAGCACTTCGCCCGGGGCCGCCACCGGCGGCACCCGGTTGTCGAGGCGGGTCGCGGTGCCGTTCGGGTTCACCGAGAACACATTTTCGGGCCGGTCGACCCATTGCACCGGATAGGCCCAGTTCTCGCGGAACACGGCGACGTCGAGCAGCGCGCCCATTTCGCCGACCCCGGTGTCCCAGCGGTTGCTGACCGAGAAGCCGCCGCCGGGGTTGTGCCGGTCCTCCGTCGCATCGCTGCCGTTGGTCTTCTGCATGCGGTCCTCGACGAAGCCGGTGAAACTGAGGCCCTTGGCGTCGAAGGGCGAGCGCAAACGCACGTTGACGGCGCCGGCGATCCCGCCCTCGAGCTGGTTCGGGGTGGCCGACTTGTAAACCTCAAGGCCGGAGATCGACTGCACCGGCAAATCCTGGTAGGACAGGCGGCGCTGGGCGGCGGTGAAGATCTCGTTGCCATCGATGGTCGTGACCACGTCCGGCAGGCCGCGGATGATGACGGTGTCGGTCTGGCCGCGGTCGCGCCCGACCTGCACCCCGGCCACGCGCTGCAGGGCGTCGCCGGCCTGGCGGTCGGGGAACTTGCCGATGTCCTCGGCATTGATGGCGTCGACCACCTGCAGCGCGTCGCGCTTGATGCTCTCGGCCGAACGCAGGCTCTGGCGCAGGCCGGTGACCTGCACCACGGACACTGCCTGGACCGGCTGG
>DOUW01000338.1 GCA_003520365.1 Massilia sp. | reverse complement strand
GATTCGGTCGAGCCGGGCTGGGCCGGCTGGGCCGCGCAGGCCGCCAGCGGCATCAGGCAGGCCAGCGACAGCAAGGCGCTCGCCCCGCGCCTGCGTAAGGAGAGAAAAGGCGGCCAGCCTGGGCTGGCTGCCTCAACGACACTCCCAATTTCATGTGCAGTCAGGCGGGCGGGGGCGAGCAGGGGCATCATTTATTCAATTTTCTGATCCGTTCCGAAGGTGTGATGATATCAGTGAGTCGGATACCGAACTTGTCGTTCACGACCACGACCTCGCCCTGGGCGATCAGGCAGCCGTTGACCAGCACGTCCATCGGTTCGCCGGCCAGGCCGTCGAGCTCGACGACCGAGCCCTGGGCCAGCTGCAGCAGGTTCTTGATGGCAATCTTCGTGCGGCCCAGTTCCACCGTCAGCTGGACCGGGATGTCGAGAATGAAGTCGATGTCGTTCGGCGTATCCGGACGCGGATTCTTGGTGCCGAAGTCCTGGAACACGGCGGCGCTGGCCTGCTGCTGCTTCTGCAGCGCGGCGGCTTCGGCGGCGGCCTGTTCGGCAATCGCGGCGCCCCAATCGTCGTCGAGGCTCTGGTCGTCCTGGGTGTCAGACATGGTGTTTCTCCTGAATTACTTGAAGCTGTCGCTATTGGCCAGCAGTTTTTCGACCTTCAGCGCGTACTGGCCGTTCGAGACGCCGTAGGAGCATTCCATCACCGGCACGCCGTCGACGGTGGCCTGGATGGTCTCCGGGACGCTGATCGGGATCACGTCGCCGATTTTCATGTTGAGGATCTCGTCGAAGTTCGCCTTGCCGTGGCCGAGTTCGGCCACCAGCTCGACTTCGGCGACCTGGATCTGCTGGGTCATCAGGCGGATCCAGCGCTTGTCGACTTCCAGCGCCTCGCCCTGGATGCTCGAGGTCAGCGCATCGCGGATCGGCTCGATCATCGAGTAGGGCATGCAGAAGTGGATCTGGCCCGAGACCGGGCCGAGCTCGATCGTGAAAGTGGACGATACCACGACTTCGTTGGGCGTCGCGATGTTCGCGAACTGGGTGTTCATCTCCGAGCGGATGTATTCGAACTCGATCGGGTACACCGGCTCCCACGACTTGGTATACGCCTCGAACACGATGTCGAGGATGCGCAGGATGATGCGCTGCTCGGTCTGGGTAAAGTCGCGCCCTTCGACGCGCGTGTGGAAGCGGCCGTCGCCACCGAACAGGTTGTCGACCAGCAGGAACACCAGGCCCGGATCGAAGACCATCAGCGCGGTGCCGCGCAGGGGCTTCATGTGGATCAGGTTCAGGTTGGTCGGAACCACCAGGTTGCGGATGAATTCGCTGTACTTCGAGACCCGCACCGAGCCCACCGAGACCTCGGCGCTGCGGCGCAGGAAGTTGAACAGGCCGATGCGCAACAAACGCGCGAAGCGCTCGTTGATGATCTCGAGCGTCGGCATGCGGCCGCGCACGATCCGCTCCTGGGTCGCCAGGTTGTAGGTGCGGACTCCCGAGGTGTCTTCAGGCGCGGAAACGTCGTCCTGATCGCCGTTGACCCCCTTGAGGAGGGCATCGACTTCTTCCTGTGAGAGGAAATTATCGGCCATGATGCGTCTTTACTGGATGATGAACGAGGTGAACAGCACGTCGGACACTTCCTGCTCGTCGCCATGCTCGTCGAACGGCGCCTGGACGACGGCCTTGATCTCGGCGGCCAGCTGCTGCTTGCCGGCGATGGTGTTGATCTCGGAGGCCTTCTTGCCCGACAACAGCATCAGCACGCGGCTGCGCACCTTGGCCATGTTGTCCTTGACCAGGAGCGCCTGCTCGGGACCGTCGACCTGCAGGGTGAACTGGATCTGCAGGTACTGGTCGCCTTCGTCGCCCGGCTGCAGGTTGACCACGAACTGCTCGATCGGCACGTACTCGGACTTGACGGCGGCCTTCTTCTCTTTCTTCTTTTTCTTCGGCGCTTCCTCATGGGCCTCGGCGTCGCCGCTGCCGTGCAGGAAGTACCAGCCCGCACCGGCGCCGCCGCCGAGCAGCAGCACGCCCGCGATCGCGATGATCATGAGCTTCTTCTTCGAGCCGCCTGCCGGCGCCGCTGCGTCTGCCGCGGGGGCGGACTTCGTTTTCGGATTCGCTTTCAAGATACCTCGGTGCCAGATGGATTGCGTAATGATGACATTATCGAGAAAAAGTGCGCGACGGCAAGCTTTGAAAAGAGGGGAGAAGGCCGGTCAGATCGAAGTTTGTGCGTAGGGTGGGTTCTCGAACCCACGCGGTTTCGCCGGGTGATCCGTGTTGGCGGTTGCCGGAAACGCAACGGGTGGGCATCCGCCGTACCGGTGGGTTCGAGAACCCACCCTACAAGGTCAACATCTTATGGATTACGCAAAGGTATCGACCGCCCCCGCGCCACCGAGGATGCTCGTGCGCTGGCGTGGCGCGGCTTCCGCCACGGCGCTGTCGCCGCCGGCGCCATTGCCGCCGCCGCTGCCCGGACGGCCCGAGCCCTGCTGGTTCTGCTGCTGGGAACCGTC
>DOUW01000507.1:1898-3624 GCA_003520365.1 Massilia sp. | reverse complement strand
GGAAGTGGCGGGAGACGTGCTGCTGGGGGTGCCGCCGGACCGCATGACCCAAGCGGCGCTGCGCCTGTGCCAGGACCGCATGCTGGCGCTGGCGCGCGAGACCGGCCTGCGCCGTGTGCTGTACGACGCGCGCGGCATGAGCGCGCCCGAGGCCCATATCGCGCTGATGCAGCAGGAGCTCGACGGCCAGCTCGGCGACCTGAAGCTGCGCCGCGCGATCGTCGTGCCCGGCACGCGCATCGCCTACCTGGCGCGGATCGCCTTCTTCGAGGGCGAGGACCGGGTGTTCTACGACGACGTCGAGGCGGCGCTGGCCTGGCTGCGTAGTTGAATGCCTGGTCGGTATGCGTACCGACCGTGCGACACCGCGCTGCTATCGGCATCGCGGTCTGCGAGCGGTGATCCCGCGTGGGGAGAAGTCCCCACCCTACGAAGCTCCGCCGGCCGGGCGCGTCACGCCTCCTTCGGGTAAGGGCTCTTCCCACCCTCCGCGATGAAGCGGTCGATGCGCTCCTTCAGCACCGGTAGCGGCACCGATCCGAGCTGCAGCACGGTGTCGTGGAAGTTGCGGATGTCGAACTTCTGGCCCAGCGCCTGTTCGGCTTTCGCGCGCGCTTCCATGATCGCCATCTGGCCCAGGTAGTAGGACAGGGCCTGGCCCGGCCAGGAGATGTAGCGGTCGACTTCGGTCGTGACCTCGTGGTCCGACAGCGCGGTGTTGGCGCGCAGGTAGGCCTGGGCCTGCTCGCGGGTCCAGCCCTTGGCGTGGATGCCGGTGTCGACCACCAGGCGCGAGGCGCGCCAGGCCTGGTAGCTCAGCATGCCGAATACTTCGTAGGGCGTCTCGTAGATGCCCATCTCGGTGCCGAGGCGCTCGGTGTACAGGGCCCAGCCTTCGCCGAAGGCCGAGATGTACGCCCTGCGGAAGCGCGGCACGCCTTTTTGCTCGAGCGCGACCGGCATCTGGAAGGCGTGGCCGGGGGCGGATTCGTGCAGGGTCAGGGCCGGCAGGCTGTAGAGGGCGCGCGCCGGCAGGTTATAGGTGTTGACCAGGTAGACGCCGGGGCCGCCGCGGCCGGCCGTGTAGTAGGGCGCCTGGTCGTCCGGCACCGGGCGGATCGCGAAGCGCTGGCGCGGCAGGTAGCCGAAGTACTGGCCGGCCTTGGCGTCGAACTTCTTCGCCACCCAGGCCGCGCGCATCAGCAGTTCTTCGGGGGTCTTGGCGTAGAAGCGCGGATCGGTGCGGAGAAAGTTCTGGAAGGCCGCGAAGTCGCCCGTGAAGCCGGTCTGGCGGATCACCTCGTCCATCTCGGCGCGGATCTTCGCCATCTCGGCCAGGCCGATGCGGTGGATCTCGTCGGCGCTCATGTGCGTGGTGGTGAACTCGACGATCTTCGACTGGTAATAGGCCTTCCCGTCCGGCAGGCTCACGGCCGCCAGCACGTCGCGTGCCTTCGGCATGTATTCCTCGCGCATGAAGGCCAGCGCCTTGGCGTAGGCGGGCTGCACATGGTCGCGGATCGCGGCGGCGGCCTGTTCGCGCAGTTGCGCCTGTTCGGCGGCCGGGATCGAGGCCGGCATGGTCTTGAACGGGGTGAAGAACACGGTGTCCTGCGGCTTGGCCTCGACCACCGAGGCCAGCGTGGCGTCGCGCCCCGCCAGCGTCACCTTCGGCGGCGTGAAGCCGCGCGCCAGGCCGGCGCGCATGTTGTCGAGCTGCTCGCCG
>DOUW01000507.1:0-1808 GCA_003520365.1 Massilia sp. | reverse complement strand
AGGCGCTGTCGGCATTGACCGGCTGCTCGTACTCGCGAAAGCGCAGGTCCTCCACGAAGGCGGCGATCTGGGCGCGGTAGACCTGGTAATTGATGCGTTCGCCCGGCGAGAGGGCGGCCGCGTCCAGGGCGTCGAGCTGGCGCAGCACGCCCTGCCAGTGGGCCAGGCGCGCCTGCTGGGTGCTGGCGTCGACGCGCGGCAGTTCGGCGCGCACGCTGCCGCGCGCATCCTCGTCGGTGGCAAGGCGCTCGCCGATGCGCCATTGCCATTCCGCCTTGTAGATGGCTTCGAAACGCGCATCGGCCCCCGGTTTGCCGGTGGCCGCATGCGCGTCGGTGTTCGTCATCATCAGGATTCCTGCCGCGACCATGGCGGCAACCAGCGTATGCTTCATGTTCTCCCCATTCTCTTCTCGATTGCACAACAATTGCTGTTTTGCATTATGTCGTAGAGCATGGCCCGAGGCCACGCTTTTTTCTTTTCGAAAGAAGGCGCAGTGTTTTTTTCGCGTACCGGTATTTGTTTATAAAAATTGTCCACTTAACCTCTATAATCGAGGATCAGCCAGCCAGTTGGCAGGCCTGCGAATTAACAATGACAGCTGACCTGCGAGCATGGATCATCGAGAAGGCGAACGGCCCCGGCGGCCGGATGGCGCCGGCATAAGGAAACAGAGCGACGCGCCTGGGGACGGGCGACAAGTCGACGTGCTGGTCCAGCCCTGGCTGCGGCTGGGCGAGCAACTGACGCCGCTGATCGGCGAGAGCGGGTTTTGCGCGCTCTTCGGCCGGGCGTTGCGTCTGACGAACACGAGGTTCGACTTCCTGGGCCGCTGCGATCCGTCGCGGCCCGTGGGCGACCTGTTCGCGTCCCTGACCAGAACCCTGAACGAGGCAGGACCGGAGCATGCGGGAGCGGCCAACGCCGCCCTGCTTGACACTTTTACAGCGCAGTTGCGGACCCTGATCGGGGACGCGCTGACGAATCAGCTGTTACACGTCGCAACGGATGGCGGGGATGGGCAGAAGCATGAACAGGAGCAGAAGTAAATGAGCGACAAAGTAGCCTTGGGCCTGTTGAGTACCGGAGTGCCGGGCCTGGATGTGCTTCTCGAGGGAGGGCTGCCCGAGTTTTCGTTCAACCTGGTGGCCGGCCCCCCGGGTAGCGGCAAGACCACGCTGGCGCACCAGATCATGTTTTCGCTGGCCACGCCCGAGCGGCGCGCGCTGTTCTTCACCGTGCTGGGCGAGCCGCCACTGAAGATGCTGCGCTACCAGCAGCAGTTTTCTTTCTTCGACGTGGCCAAGGTCGGCCCGGCGATCCGCTACGTGAACCTGGGCGAAACCCTGCGCCAGGGCGACTTCAGCGGCGTACTCGAGCGCATCATGGCCGAGGTCGAGGACTTCTCGCCCTCGCTGGTGTTCGTCGATTCCTTCCGCTCGGTGGTCCAGACCGCCAGGAGCGGCAACGAAGGCCTGGCCGACCTGCAGTACTTCATCCAGGAACTCGGCACGCGGATGACGACCTGGCAGGCCACGACCTTCCTGATCGGCGAGTACATGCACGCCGATCCCGAAGCGAACCCGATCATGACGGTGGCCGACGGCATGTTGTCGCTGACCCAGGCGCACGAGCAGAGCACCGTGGTGCGCAAGATGCGTGTGGTCAAGATGCGCGGCCATCCGCACCTGGCCGGCTCGCACAACTTCCGCATCACGGGCGACGGCCTGCGCGTCTACCCGCGCGTGCTGCCGCCGCTGGCGGCCGACCGCCTGCCGGGCCACCCGGTCGACGGCGAGCCGCGCCGC
>DOUW01000506.1:267-2668 GCA_003520365.1 Massilia sp. | reverse complement strand
GCGCGGTCTCGGCAGCGACAGGCGCCGCCCCGGCCTCGATCCCCAGCATCGCGCGCAGGTCGGCGATGCTCTTCGGGCGCAGGCGCCCGTTCGGGCCGAGGCAGCGGTCGATGGTATGCGTGAGCTGGTCGCTGTAGTCGTCGTACAGGCGCGGGCCGAGCGGTCCTTCGGGCGGCAGTTCGGCGCTGATCGCATAGTGAACCACCAGCGCCAGCGCGTGCAGGTCGGCGCCGAGGGTCGCTTCGGTCGCGGACTCGGGCGCGTCGGCAGCCGGCAGCAGCAGGGCCTCGCCGCTATCGAGCATGACGACGCTGTCCGGCGTGATCGGTCGGTGCGGGGCGCCGCTGGCGTACTGCTGCTCGAGCGATTGCAGGACCTGGCGCAGGAGCTGGCGGCACCACGCGTCGGTGACGAGCGCAGGGCTGTGCTCGACGATATCGCGGACCGTGCGTCCGTCCGCGAACGGGGTGTAGATGGCTGTGCTGTGACTGGTCATTTTGCTAATCGTTTATTTTTAGCAAAACTATGCCAGATTTGGAGCGAGCGTGCCGCTTTCGGCTCAACCGTGCGCGGCCCTGACTCCGGGTGTGCTTGTGTGTTTACACGTCGAGGAAGCGCATCTTGAAACTGCGGCCCTTGAAGCTGCCGAATTCCGGGCCCAGGCGGTTGCCGGCGCTCAGGCGGCGGAAGGCGTGCTCGGCCACGCTGCGTTCGAGCGCGACATAGGTCTGGAATTCCGTGACGTTGATCTTGCCGACCTGGTCCTTGACGAGGCCGGCGTCGCCGGTCAGGGCGCCGAGCACGTCGCCGGGACGCAGCTTGTCCTTCTTGCCGCCCGAGATGACGAGGGTCACCATCGGCGCGGAAAGTAGCGTTGCCTCGGCTGCATCCTCATCGTCAAGCTCGTCCAGCTTGTGCCAGGTCACCGGCGCATCCTGGTATTCCTCGATCAGGCGCACCCATTTCTTTTCGTTCGGCGCGCACAGCGACAGCGCCAGGCCGCTCTCGCCGCCGCGGCCGGTGCGGCCGATGCGGTGCACGTGGACCTCGGCGTCCTTCGAGACGTCGACGTTGATCACGGCTTCCAGGTTGGCGATGTCGAGGCCGCGCGCGGCGACGTCGGTTGCCACCAGCACCGAGCAGCTGCGATTGGCGAACAGCACCAGGATCTCGTCGCGCTCGCGCTGCTCGAGCTCGCCGTACAGGGCGAGCGCCGAGAAGCCCTGCTCGCGCAGGGAATCGGCCAGCTCGCGGCAGTGCGCCTTGGTGTTGCAGAAGGCCAGGGTCGAGACCGGGCGGAAGTGGCGCAGCAGGCGCGCCACCGCCGCGTCGCGCTCGCCGAAGTCGACTTCGTAGAAGCGCTGCTCGATGGTCGAATCGTCGTGCTGGCTCTCGACCACCACTTCGAGCGGGTCGCGCAGGAAGCCGGCGGTGGCGTGGCGGATGTCGTCCGGGTAGGTCGCCGAGAACAGCAGGGTCTGGCGGCGCTCGGGGCAGCCGCGCACGATGTTCGCGATCTCGTCATAGAAGCCCATGTCGGTCATGCGGTCCGCTTCGTCCAGCACCAGGGTCTGCACGCGCGACAGGTCGAGCGTGCCGCGGCCGAGGTGGTCGCGGATCCGGCCCGGCGTGCCGACCACGATGTGGGCGCCATGCTCGAGCGAGGCGATCTGCGGGCGCATCGCGATGCCGCCGGTCAGCGTCAGGATCTTGACGTTGCCGACGCCGCGCGCCAGGCGCCGCAGTTCGCCCGCGACCTGGTCGGCCAGCTCGCGTGTCGGGCACAGCACCAGGCCCTGGACCGCGAACCAGGCCGGATTGAGCTTGTGCAGGATGCCGATGCCGAAGGCGGCGGTCTTGCCGCTGCCGGTGGCGGCCTGGGCGATCAGGTCGCGGCCCTCGAGGACGGCGGGCAGGCTCTCGGCCTGGATCGGCGTCATCTCGCGGTAGCCGAGGATGTCGAGGTTGGACAGGAATTGCGGCGCGAGCGCCAGCGAAGAGAAAGGATGGGTCATGGTTTCCGGCGTTATGCCGGAGTCGCCGGCGCCCAGACCGGCAGGCCGGTCAAATCGAGGTTGTCGTCGCGGCGCCAGACAGGCAGGCCGGTGGTATCGGTTTCTTCGAGCAGGGTGAGCTGCTCCTGCTTCATGGCGGCACGACGGGGACGGGGAGTGCGCTTGGGCTCAGGATGGGGAGCGACAGCGGGAGCGACCAATGGTGCCGCCGGCTCGAAGCCCGGCAAGTCGATCGTCGCGTTGTCTTTCTTGTCTCTCATCTGGCTCAACGGATTGCAGTGCGGCTGCCCCAGAAAACAAAAGCCCGGCTACAAGAGTCGGGCTCGTTTTTCTTACTCGGTACTTACTGATTACTGCTAGTGTCTGGTTGCGGGGACAGGATTTGA
>DOUW01000506.1:0-243 GCA_003520365.1 Massilia sp. | reverse complement strand
CAGACTGCTCCACCCCGCGTCTGAGGTAAGCATTGTACCGTGTCTGACGGCCTGACGCAAATCGAAGCTTCAAGCCGCCTGGCAGGAATCGCTCAGGCGACGCGCAGGCGCCACAGCGAGGTCACCTCGGCCGAGCGCGCCGCGTGCAGCGGGTCCTCGGCGTCGAAGGCTTTCGTATGGGTCGGACGCACGTCGTGGCGCCCGGCCACCGCCAGGCCCGCCGCCGCGATCCAGCCCAGCAGC
>DOUW01000435.1 GCA_003520365.1 Massilia sp. | reverse complement strand
GCGATGCGCAGGCGGCTGGCGCTGACCGAGCGCTCGCTGGCGCTCCAGTTCGAAAGCAGTGCAATGGCCACCGCGGCCAGCGCGACGGCGGCGCCGACCAGCAGGGCGCGGCGCTTGGCCTTTTGCGCCGGCGGCGGCGTGAGCAGGGCGTCTTGCAGGGATGTATCGCGGATCATGGTGTGTCCAGTAACGACGTTGGTGCCGTCGTTATTGCACGATCCGTGCCAGGCGCTAAGTGCTTGATTTTATGAAGAGCGGACGCGCGGACGGCGTGTCCGGACTGTCCGTCCGGCGTGGTCCGACCGTACGCGGACACAGCCGCGATCGGCCCGGACCGGCTATCGGGCGCCGTCTTTTCCGGCGCCCTGCAGCAGGAATGTGGCCAGCGCGTGATAAGCGGGCAGCGAAGTCGCGTCGTTGGCCGCGTTGGCCGCGGTCGGATGGCTGGCGAAGCGCGCGATGACCATTTCCGCCTTCGGATCGATGTACAGCGCCTGGCCATGTACGCCGCGCGCCATGAAGGCGCCATGCTCGTTGTGGGTCACCCACCACATGTTGCGATAGGTCCAGCCGTCGAGCATCTTGTAGCCCGCCTTGGCGAAGTCGTCGCGCTTGCCGCCCTTGCGGATATCCTCGACCGCCGCCCTGGGGACGATCTGCTGTCCGTTGTAGCGTCCCTCGTTGCGGATCATCTCGCCGAAGCGCGCCAGGTCGCGCAGCCCGGTGTTGAGCCCGCCGCCCGCGAACGGCGTGCCGATGGAATCGACCGACATGTAGGCATCCTGTTCGGCGCCCAGCTTGCTCCAGATGCGTTCCGGGAGCAGTTGCGCCACCGAGCGCCCGGTCACGCGTGCAAGGACCCAGCCGAGGGCGTCGGTGTTGGCGGTGCGGTAGTGGAAGGCTTCGCCGTGCACGCCTTCGGGCTGCACCGTTTGCAGGAATTCGTAGTACGAGCGCGGACCGCTGTAGTCCTTCGGCTTGGGCAAGGGGTTGCCGGCGGCGGCGTGCATCCAGACCTCGGCCTTGGGATCGGCGTAATCCTCGCTGAACTTGATCCCGGTCGTCATGTCCATGAGCTGGCGCACGGTCGCATTGCCGAAGGCGGAACGCCCCAGTTCCGGGACGTATTGCGCGACCTTGCGCCCGGGGTCGAGCGTCCCCTCGGCCACCATCATGGCGGCCAGCGTGCCGACGAAGGTCTTGGTGACCGACATGGCGCCGTGCTGGCCTTCCGGCTTGAGCACGCCGAAGTAACGCTCATAGACCACGCGGCCCCGGTGCAGCACGACGATGCCATCGGTATAGTTGGCCAGCAGCGACTCCTGCCAGGTCATCGCTTTGCCGCCGCCCAGGGGCTGGAAGCCGAGGCCATCGATATCGTCGCGCAGGAACCGCCCGAGCGGCGCCGGCGCCTCCAGCCCGCGCGACACGTTCACGGTCGGCATCAGTTGCCTGAAGTTCGACACGCTCCAGCGTAAAGCGGGGAAGCGGAAATAACTGCCGTCGTCGAAGCGCAGGATGCGGTCGGGCGGCGGGGGAGAGCCGACCATCCAGCCAAGCCGGGCCGGGTCGGATGCGATGGCGTCAGGGAATTTTTCAGCGCCGTGCGCGAGCCCGGGGAGGAGGATTGCCATTAACACGGCAGGGATGACACAGGGCGTCGATCTGCGATTCATGTTCCAGCCTCCGTCTGATTCTGATGATCAAAGGGTCTTTGGGCGTTGCCGGCAGCGTCCGAATAATCTCGCTGCCGGCCAATGTAGCGCATTCCGGCCAGTCGGCGCGCGCCGTCGGGGCTGTTGCCTGTGGCGTTATTGGTCCGCATGATCCGCGTGGGCTCGAGAGCCTAGCGCGGCCCGGCCCACCCTACGGTCACCGCCAACAGCGAGTTCATACGAAACCGGGATACGCAGCGTGTCCCGTAGGGTGGGCTCTCGAGCCACGCGGATCCAGAACACCGATAACGCCACAGGCAACAGCCCCACAACGCCCGCACCCCCGGTCCCGACGCACACTCACCTGCGCGGCAGCGGCGTCCCCTTGTCGATCACCTCGCGACAGTCACCCTTGAAGCGCGCATTGTCGTAGTCGGCCCAGCCGTAGCTGTCGACGTAGCGCTTGTGGCGCTTCAGCTTGTCGCTGGCGATGCTGCGCTCGAGGCGCTCGTCGGGATAGCGGATGTCGCCCAGGTCGACCAGGGTGTGGAACACGTTCTCGGTCGACAGGCGCGCCTTGCGGTGGCGCCTGAGCTGTTCCACCTTGCCAGGGAAGCGCTCGCCGTACAGGTTCGAATACCAGACAAAGGCCGGTACGTGGAATTCGTATTGGGTGTTGTGGCCGTGGAAGGCGAGCTTGCAGGACTTGTCGTACAGCGTCTGGCCGTGGTCGGCCACGTACATCAGCGCCGCCGCCTTCTCCGGCGCCTTCAGCTTGGCGATCACCTGGGCCAGGAACCAGTCGGTGTACAGGATCGCGTTGTCGTAGCTGTTGCTCAGCAGCGGTTCGATCGCGTCGTCGGTGACGACCGGCTTGTCGACGCCGCGCAGCGAGGGCGTCCATTTGTCGAAGCGGGCCGGATAGCGGTGCGCGTAGTTCCAGTGGCTGCCGAGCGTGTGCAGGACGATCAGTTTTTTCGGGGCCGGATCCGCCAGCGCCCGCGCGAAGGGCGCGAACAGCACCTCGTCCAGGTTCGAGCGGGTGGTGAAACCGCCCAGGTTCAGGAATTCGACCCGGTCGGCCTCCTTGGCGAACACCGACACCGGCGTGTCGAACTTGCCGAACGAGATCTGGTTCGACAGCCAGAAGGTTTTATAGCCGGCCTCCTTGAACGCGGTCAGGAAGGATTTTTCGTTGAAGCCGTCCTTCAGGCTCTGCATGGCGGGCTTGCGCGAGATGATCACCGGCACCGACAGGCGCGTCGCCGACACCGAGGTGATCAGGTCCTGCAGCGGCACCAGGTTCTCTTCCTGCTCGAGCTGGGGATTGGTCTGGCGCGCATAGCCGTTGATGCTCCAGCGGTCGTAGCGCGCCGATTCGCCCAGCACCATCACCAGGACGTCCGGCGCCTGGTCCGGGTCGGCCTGGCGCGCATCGAAGCGGAACGCGGCGCTGCGCCCGTTCAGTTCGGCGAGATAGACCCGCTCCTTGTAGAAGTCGACGCCGCGCGCGACCAGGCCGAAGGGCCAAGAACGGGCAAAGGCGTCGAGCTCGACCGGCAGCTGCGCCCAGTGCGGCAGGCGGGGCAGGGCGGTGGCCGTGGCGGCGGGCGCGGACACGGCCTT
>DOUW01000436.1 GCA_003520365.1 Massilia sp. | reverse complement strand
GTGGCGATGGAGCCGCCGACCTCGCTGTCGCCGGACGCGGTGCGCGACGAGAAGCTGAAGGTGCTGCGCTCGCTGCGCCGCTTCAGCCTGGCCGACATCGCGCGCGACACCGTGCGCGGCCAGTACAGCCACGGCGTCTCCGGCGGCGAAGAGGTGCAGGGCTACCTGGAAGAAGCGAACGTGCCGCTTGACTCGCGCACCGAGACCTTCGTCGCGCTGCGCGCCCACATCGACACCTGGCGCTGGTCGAAGGTGCCGTTCTACCTGCGCACCGGCAAGCGCATGGCGCGCCGCTCCTCGCGCATCGTGATCGAATTCGCGAATCCGCCCTTCCCGCTGTTCCCGGAAAACCCGGTCGGGGTGACCAACCGCCTGGTGATCGAGCTGCAGCCCGAGGAAGCGATCAAGCTGCAGATCATGGCCAAGCAGCCCGGCAGCGGCGTGCAGATGCAGCAGGTGGCGCTGAACCTGGACCTGCAGTCGGCCTTCCAGCAGCGCCGCGCCGAGGCCTACGAGCGCCTCCTGATCGACGTGGTGCGCGGGCGCCTGACCCACTTCATGCGCCGGGACGAACTGGAAGCGGCCTGGGCATGGGCCGACCCGATCATCGAGGGCTGGAAGACGCTGGGCGAGAAGCCGCAGCAGTACGCCGCCGGCTCCTGGGGTCCGGCGGCCTCGTTCGCGCTGCTGGCGCGCGACGGCTTCTCCTGGTTCGAATAAGAACGAGGCCGGCCCGTAAGAACGATGCCGGCCCCACGGGCCGGCATCGTTCTTACTGCGGGTTCGGTTGCATGAACTTCGCGTAGTTCTCGATGAAGTTGTCCATGTTCGCGACCATCATCTCGCGGAACTGGCCCGTGAAGTACTCCAGTGCGCGCTCTTTTTCGAGCGCCATGTTCTCGGCGCTGCCGGTGCTTTGCGCGACCAGGAAGGCGTTGAAGCGGGCCGAGGCAAACAGGGCGGAGGCGCCGGCTTCGCTCGGCGAACTCGCTTCGGACTGGTCGTTCACCAGGTTGATGACGGCGTCGACGCGTTGCCAGAATTCGGGGCTGGTGGCGGGGCTGGCGGTATTGTTACTCATAAGTTCTCTTACCTTGCAGTTGAGCGTCAAGGGGGCCGCCCTTGCAGGCGCCGTCCCCTCGCCGCGGGAGTGGGTTACGCTTGATGCAACCCGGCAAGCTTCTCACTCTAGCACAGTCGTCGCAGCCGGCGCCGCTGCGGGGGCGGCAACCGGAAGATGCTTGCCCAGGAAGTCGAGCATGGCCTCGAAATACGCGACCTGGCTATGCTGGTAGTACAGGCCGTGACCTTCTTCGTTGAAGACCACCCACGTCACCTTTTTGCCGCTGGCCTCGAGGGCATCGCGCATCCGGGGGCCGTGGGCAATCGGCACCCGCTCGTCTTCCCTGCCGTGCATCAGCAGCACCGGCGCCTCGATCCTGGCCGCATGCCTGAGCGGCGATACCGGATCGAAGAGCGTCGCGCTCATGCTGCTGTCGCCGATGTGGCGCTTCATCAGCTGGCGGCTGGCCTTGTCGAAGCGTAGATCGTTCCAGTCGGAGAACAGGTGACCGATGTCGGTCACGCCCGCGAAACTGATCCCGCAACGGTACAGTTCCGGCGTTTTCACCAGTCCCCACAGGGCGGCGTAGCCGCCGTAGCTGGCGCCGACGATGCAGATGCGTTGCGGATCGGCGATCCCCTGGGCGACCAGGTGGCGCACCCCGTCCGTGATGTCGTCCTGCATGGCCTTGCCCCATTCGCCGAAACCCGCTTCCTCGAAGCGGCGCCCGAAGCCGCTCAATCCCCTGAACTGGGGCTGGAACACGAGATAGCCGCGGTTGGCCAGCAACTGCACCTCGGCGTCCCATCCCCAGTGGTCGCGCGCCAGCGGGCCGCCGTGGATCAGCACGATCATGGGCGCCGATGTTGCCGACGTTGCCGATGTTGCCGATGCGGTTGGTGCCGTGGGCCGGGTCAGGTAAGCCGGGATCGTCAGGCCATCGGCCGCCTTGTACGACATCACCTCCATCGGGCGCATCCTTGCCGGGTCGATCGAAGTCCGTGCCTTGCCGACCGTGACCAGCGACTTCTTCGCGATATCGAAGTAATACCAGGTGCCCGGGCCCACGTCCCCGTAGGAACGCACCAGCACGGCGCGGCGCGGATCGCCCGACAGGATGTTCACCCGGTCCGGCAGCAGCACGTCGATCTGCTTCTGCATCGCGGCCCGGTCGCGCTGGGACCAGACCTGCTCGCGCCGCATGCCGCCGGTCGCGACGTAGTCGAACGTGGCCTGCTCGATCCCGTCGTAGGACAGGATGTCCTGGGTCGGATGACCGGCCAGCATCTCGACCTGACGGCGCTCGACGGTGTCGTAATCGAAGAGCGCCCGGGTGTCGCGCCCCTGGCGCGAAGCGATCACCAGCCTGTCCGGCTCGTCCGGCACGTAGGCGGGTACCCAGAAATCCTCGTCGATCCGGAATTCCGCGAGCTTGGTCCAGGTCGGCTTGTCCGCCGGCTTGTACCAGTTGGAGACCGTCGTGGCGTCCTTGAACAGGGCTGAGTCCATCAGCGTGATGGCACGCAGGTTGCCCTGCTTGTCGAAGGCGTAGCGCAGGGGCTTGCCGGGCGGGTGCCAGAACGTCGTACACGCGCCCGTGCGGGCGTTGCACCTGGCGACCTTGTGCTTGTGGGCGTTTTTCGTGACGATGACCTCGCCGCTGGCGGCGCCGAAGCCGACGCGTCCGACGACCGACTCCCCGAGCGTTCGCAGCTTCTTGCCTTCCAGGTCCATCGACTCGGCGTCGTAGCCAAGGTTGACCGCGAGGACATCGTTGTCGGCCCAGATCACGTCGCGCGGCGCTTTCAGATAGCTCCAGAAGCCTTTCGAGAACCTGGCGCCCTTACGCAGCTTCCTGACCGCGAGCGTCTCGGTATCGACCAGGATCAGGCCGTAATTGAGCCCGTCGAAGAGGATCGCGGCGATGTGGCGCCCGTCCGGCGACAAGGTAGCCGACCTCATGCCGGAGGCTTCGGTCAATTCTCCAGGGTCAGGGGTTGCGCGGAGGCGGAGGACGCGAGCAGCGCCGCACAGAAAGTGAGAATGAGTGTCAGAGATTTCATGTTTTCGTCCAGATAGTTACTGAACTATAACAATATTATCCTCCGATTAACATCCCACCGTGGCTGCGCGGGGGCGCGCCGCTGCTGCTTGGCATCCGTCCGCCTGTTTAGTACCCGACCAGCTTCAGCAGCGCATCGGTGATGCCTTCCAGCCCGCGGCTGACGCGGCCTGGCTTGCCGCCGGCCTGCGGGGTTTCGTCGTAGAGGTAGATGCCGTCGCTGCCGTCGAAACAATCGTTCAGCAGCGCGTTCTGGCCGCGCAGGTAAGGAAGAAAAGGCGCGCTGCGCACGGTCGAGTAGGCGACGTCGGTCGAGAAGCCCAGGGTGGCGGCCTGGCGGCTGGCGTGCCTGCCCCGCGCCGGCTGGACCCGCACGCCGCGTTTGCCCTGCAGGGCAAGCGTGAGCGGTCCACGCAGCACGAAAAAGCGCAGCTGCAGCGTCAGCCAGGCGTGCAGGCTGTCCAGCCGCCAGTGCCAGCCGATGTCGGGCGGCGTCCTGGTGTCGGCCAGCAGT
>DOUW01000433.1 GCA_003520365.1 Massilia sp. | reverse complement strand
GGCCACGGCGCACAAGACCGACACCAGCGCCGCGTAGCCGGCCAGCTCGCGCGCCGGCGCGGTCGCCACGCTGTGCGGGAAGGCGAGCGAGATCGCCCACGGCGCCATGTCGTCCTGCACGCGCAGCGGCTGCAGCAGATGCACCACGCCGCGGCCGTCGATGTAGTCGTAGGGCTTGCCCTGCTTGAGCGCGTCCAGCGCGGCGGCCGGCAGATCCTCCGCCTTCTTGCCGTTCAGGGCATGGTCCTGGTTGCTGGCGTACAGGCCGCCGTTCGAGATCAGCGCCAGCGTGCCGCCCTCCATCACCTTCATGTTGGCCAGCATGGCGCCGAGCGTGGTGAGCTGGAAGTCGCCGCTGACCACGCCCTTGAACTGGCCGTCCACCTTGATCGGGGTCGACAGGGTGGCGATCACGACATCCTTGCCGTTGATCCGGTACATGTAGGGTTCCGTGAAGTACGCGTGGCCGCTGGCCTTCGGAATGTCGTACCAGTCGTTCCCGCCCGGCGTGGCGACGAACACGATCGGCTCGACGTTCACCTTGCCGTCCGGGGTCCGCGTCCAGTACGGCATGTAGCGGCCGGTGGCGTCGTACAGCGGCTGCCGGCCGGCGAACTCGCCGTCCTTGCCGTCCAGCGCGTTCGGCTCGTAGGCCGCCGCGTTGCCGATGAAGTCTTCCGATCCCACCAGCGTGGCGCGCACCACGTCGGCCACCTGCGCCCGGCTCAGGGGCTGCTGCGCCGCCTGGGTCGATTGCAGCACCGTGGCGACGCTTTTCAACGATGCCAGGTTGGCGGCCAGCTGGCTCCTGAGCCGCGCCGCTGCTTCCTGGGTCAGCGTGCGCGCCTGGCGCATGGCCGCTTCCTCGGCGCTCTGGCTGCTCTTGACCGCGATGAAGGCCGAGGTCGCGCCCAGGCTCGTCACGACAAGCAGGGTGGCGGTGGCGCAGATCTTGGCGCTCAGGGACATCGAACCCAGGGACAGGCGGCGCGCGCTGTGCGCCTTCGATTGGTCGGTCATGCTGGTCTCTCTCGTTCTCAGAAGGTACGGGCAAGGTTCACGGCGAACGTGCCCTTGGCGGGATTCGAATAGGCGACGGCGCCGTCCGCGCGCGCCACGCCGGTCGTGTAGCGGTCGTAGGCATCGGTGGCGCCCCAGGCGCGGGTGTAGGCGGCGGCGATGCTCCAGCCGCCGTCGAAGCTCCTGGTCACGCCCGCCTTGGCGTCGCGCCAGTCCCAGACGGCGTTGCCGCTGCCGGCCACGCGGCCATCGCCGGCGTGCAGGTTCAAGGTATAGCCGCCGCCCAGCGCGACGTTGGCGCCGATGTCGAGGTAGCCGGTGCCGCGCGCCCCGGCGATGCCGAAGAAGTCGCGCGACACCGTCCGGTTGTATTTGCCGTAGAACGGTCCGTACGTCATGCCCGGCACCAGTTCGGTGTAGTCGTAGCGCGTGCCGGTGGCGCCGATGCGTGCGCCCGGATAGCGGTAGTGCATGAGCATCAGGCTGACGCCGACCGGCCCGATGGTAGCGGCATAGCCGCCGTACAGGTCCCACTCGACGCGGCCGCCTTCGACGAAGCGGTCGCTGACGGTGGATGCCCAGGTGCCTGCCGACCAGCCGCTCGGATGCGCATAATCGACACCCAGCTGCAAGGCCGGGCGGCCCCAGGTCTGGCGCATGCCGCGCGAGACGTATTGCGACGCCAAGGTCGCGGTGGTGGTGAGAGACGCGCCTGGGGTAGCGAATCCGGCCGCGTCACCGGCATGCGCGTTTCGATAACGAGATTGTTGGCCGGGCGCGCCGCTCAGACCACGAGGTTGTCGGCGATCACCTGCCGGTACCCCTTCTTGTAGGCGACCTGCAGGATGTCGATGTCGTAGCGCCAGTTGGCCTCGACGATGACCGGGCCGTCGTCGGTGATCGCCACGTCCCAGCCGACCGTGTACAGGCTCTCGATCGAATGATGGGCCCTGGTGACCAGGTCGACCACCTCCTGCCAGTAGGGCAGCTGCACGCCGACGATGGTTTTACCGGTGCGCGGATGCGCCAGCACGTCGGTCATCTTCGGCCAGGTGCGCGAGCGCGAGGCGCGTACGCCGATCAGTTCGCCGGTGTCGGAATCGATGGCGCCGACCAGGTTGCCGCTCGAGCCATGCGTAAAATTGTCGGTCTCGCTGTCGCCGACGATGATGCGCAGGCAGGAGCCGATGACCTTGATCTCGCTGCCCTTCCTCACCGTGCAGATGCGCACCGTCGACAGGCCTTTAGCCTGGGTGATGTTGCGGATCACCTGGTGGTTGAACATCTTCGGCTGCACGATCAGCGCGCGGGTGTACTCCAGGGCCGACTGGCAGTAGGTGAAGAATTCCTCGTAGGTGCCGCTGTTGCCTGCCCAGTGCAGGCCGAAATCGTCCACGCGCAGCGAGAAGGTGCCCTTGCCGTGCGAGCCGTTGCTCGGCTTGAAGAAATACTGGCCCGGCACCAGCAAGCGCGCCAGTTCCCCGGCCGAATTCAGGTGGGGAATGATGCCGCCGTTCGACGGCTGCTTCGTCACCAGCGCCAGGATCGGGATGGTGCGGATGCCGTGGGCGTGGCAGTGCTCGAAAAAGCGCGACTTGTCGTCGGCGATCTGGCGCGCTTCCTTCGAGGTGATGGCCGCGTATTTCGCCTTCAGCGGTTCGTTGATCAGGTAGTCGGACCAGCTCCGCTTCGGCGTGCTCGCCAGGCGGTACAGGGAAAAGTCCTTGGCGCCGATGCCGTACGCCGTGCGGGCATGGATCGGCCCCCAGATCAGGTGGACGTCCGACAGCTTGCGGATCGACGACAGCGCGTACATTTCGGCGCGCGCGTAATCCGAGAGGACCTCGGCGACACGGGATAACTTCATGCTCTACCCTTTTCCACTGGTTGTTCTGATGGCGCGAGCTGGTCCTGCCGATGACAGAACTGCCAGGAATCCATGTCGCGTCGTCAGTAATGATAGCGCAATGGCAAGTATTTCAGGTGCACGGTAGGCGTGCGCGGCGGTAGCGCGGAAAAGTGTGGTGGGATGGGGACGGTTTTACCGACAAATGCCCGGACAATACCGTCGGGTCTTTCAGTTCGGCTTTTCGACCGTGTAGCCCTTGGCCTTGAGCCTGGCCAGCGTGCCTTGCGGCGACAGCACGTCCTTCATGCTCAACAGGGCAAAGGTGCTGGTGTTGTTTTCCAGCGCTCGCTCGGCCGCGGCCAGCCAGCTGTCGCGGGCGCGCTGCTGCATCGTCAGCAGTTCCGGTTGCAGCTTCGTGATGGCGCTGCTGAGGAAGGCGTTGTTGCAGGCGGTCTCGCGGTCGGAGTAATCGAGTTTCTCGATGGCGTCGAGTTCGCCGACGGCCCAGGCGTTGGCCCGCGTGCGCATGGCTTCGATATCGGTTTCGAGCTGGCTGATCGTCGCGGCCAGGCAAGGCACGTCTTCCATCGCGCCCTTCTTGAATTCGCGCGCCGCCTTGCCCGGCTCCTTGAGTTCGACCTGGATCTTGTTCGAGGTGTATTTGATCTTGTGCTGGTTGGCGAGCTTGCCCAGCGCTTCGCGCAGGTCGGGGCCCTTGTGCAGCCCGGCCTGGACCTTGGCGCGGTGGTACAGTTCCTGAGCCACGAAGACCGGGCGCTCGCGCTCGATATCGTCATCGTCGCCGAAATATTTCTGCTTCAACGGCGCCCAGCGCGCGTACAGGTCCGGCGGCAGCACGTCCTTCAGCGTGGCGCCGTCCGGATTCTTCTTCAGGCCGATGAGGAAGGGCAAGGCGCCCAGGCCGCCACCCCAGCCGACCTGCACCCCACCGGTCGGCGCGCCCAGGAATTCCTGCGATTGCGCGATCTTGCGCTCGACTTCCTTCGAACGCCATTCCATGCCCTTCGGCAGTGGATCGTGGATGCCGAACACCCACATCACATGGTCGCCCTTCGACACTTTCCACAGGCCGGGCCCGGGACGCTGGCCCGAGACGAGGATGGTCTGCGGGACCGGTTCGCCGGCGGCATCGGTCGGCGCGGTGGTCGGCGCGACCGCCGCCGTGGCGGCT
>DOUW01000029.1 GCA_003520365.1 Massilia sp. | reverse complement strand
CGGGGCGCCCACCCTACGAGCGCAACGGCCAGCGGCCTTGATTACGTAGGGTGGGCGCCCCGTGCCCACGCGTGAAGCCGGAAATCCTGCAGCGTGATTAGAACCGCCGCAACCCGTTCGCCAGATTCGTCAACAAATTCGCGAAGCGATAAAACGTTTTATACGCAAACCGCTTCAGCCCCAGCAGGAACCCCTTCTCCCTCTGGTTGCGCACCTCGATCCCGATCACCGAATCGGCATGGGTCGGATACACGCCATGCGGCACCACCGCGTGAATCAGCTCGCCGTGGTCGAAGGTGTATTTCAGGAACAGGTCGATCGGCGCGCGGATCGTGCGTGCGTGTTCCAGCAGCCGTTTCGCGCCATGCGGCGTGATCACGTAGCCGGTCATGCACATGCCGACGTCGAGCTGCTTGACCAGGCTGAAGCGCGAGCCCTTGCTGGACGTGAGCACCGTGTGCTTTTCCAGCGGCTCCAGGCGCACGAAGGATACCTTATCGGCGAACTGCCCGACATACGCCACCCCGCCCTCGAAGTCGGGCGTGAGCTCGAAGTCGTCTTCCAGCACCACCACCGGTTCGCCCAGGGCGATGCAGCGTTCCCACGCCAGCAGGTGGCTGACGTAGCAGCCCAGTTCGCCCGGCGCGGCGCGGCGGCGGCGGTGCACCAGGAAACTGGCTTCGTCGTAGTGCTGGAGGTAGGGATGCTTGTCGACCCGGCCGTCGACGGCGTCGATGAACTCGAACGGAAGCTGGCGCTCGCCGAGTTTCTGCGCCGCGCGGGCGCGCCGCTCGGTGCTCTTGGGAAGACTGATGACTAATATTTTCAAGGTAAGCCTGTAGTGATGCCGTACTGAAGGACCGGGCGAACCGGCACAGGCAGAATGTTACCTGATCGGCCGGGCGGCGTGCAGGCCGCCAGGATGCTTGGCTGCCAGGTAACCAAAGGCAAACCGCCGCCCGGCGCTGTCGCGGCGGGCGGCGGTGAAAGGTCAAACCACGGCGCCTCAGCTGGCGTAGTGCGCGGCTTCGCCGGCCAGCTCGCCGTCGTCGCTGGCGTGCTCCTCGAGTGCCTTGATGTAGCGCGCCAGGGCGTCGTCGAGCGAGGGCAGCAGCAGGCCGCGTTCGCTGCCCAGCGCCGAGTAGCCCGGACGCACGGCCACGTAGCCGAGGTCGGTCGCCGGGCGCTCGACCAGGCGGCTGGCGTCGACGCCGGCGATCTCGCAGGCCTTGCGCGCCAGCTCGGCCCAGGTTACCGCTTCGCCGTTGCTCAGGTGCCAGATGCCGCGTTCGCGGTCGATCAGCAGGTCGAGGCTGGCGTTGACCAGGTCGGGGACGTAGGTCGGCGACACCACCAGATCGCTCGAGGCGGTGAAGCGCTGGCCGCGGCGCAGCGTGTCCAGCGCCTGGGTGACGAAGTTATGGCGGTCCCAGGGGCCGAAGAAGGAGCTGGTGCGGATCACCAGCGCCTGCGGGTCCGCTTCCAGCACGCGGCGCTCGGCTTCGGCCTTGCTGCGCCCGTAGACGCCCAGCGGCGCGACCGGGTCGGATTCGACGTAGGGCGTGTCCTTGCCGCCGTCGAACACCAGGTCGCTCGAGAAGGTCATGAAGCGGATCGCATGGCGGATGCAGGCCAGGGCCAGCACCGTCGGACCGTGGGTATTGGCCAGCATGCAGCCTTCGCTGTCGGTCTCGGCTTCGTCGACGTGCACATAGCCGCCGGCGTTGATGATGGCCCAGGGCTTGAAGCGCTGGATCGCCGCCTCGACCGAGGCCGGATCGGTGATGTCCATCTCCTGGCGCGTCAGCACGTGGCAGGCCAGGTTGCGCTTTTCGCAGATGCGGGCGAAGGCCGAGCCCAGGGTGCCGGTGGCGCCGGTGATTAGAATCGGCTGCACGTGCTGCGACTTGAACTGGTTGCGCACCGCGATGTCGGCGACTGCCGTGCGGGTGGCGACCGGCTTGCACAGGAAGCGGCCCGGGCGGCGCCACCAGCCCTGGCCCTGCAGCACCGGGTTGGTCAAGGGACGGCCCGAGGCCAGTTCGCGCATCAGGGTCGCCACTGCGGTCGGCCGCGGTTCGGGGCCGCGCACATCGAACGGGCCCGGCTCGTAGTAGCCGCGGCATTCGGTCACCAGGCAGTTCCAGTCGTAGGAGCCGAGCAGGGCCCAGACCGTGACCGCGCGTACGTCGGCGCCGCCGGCCCTGACCTTCCTGGCCGCATTCCAGATCTCGAGCAGCCAGCGCATCTGGTCTTCACGGTTGGCGTCGATGTGGGCCTCGGTGATTGCGATCGGCAGGCCGTAGCGTTCCCAGGTTTCCTGCAGCAGCGGGCCAATGCCCGGGGTCGGCGTGGCCAGCGCGCGCGGGGTTTCGATGTCGGCATGCGGGACGCCGTCGTATTCGTGGCAGCGGTCCTTCGGATAGCGTTCGGTGCGGTGGTCGAGCCAGCGCTCGCTGGTGGCATAGTAATTGACGCCGATGATGTCGGGAGGGCAGGGGTTCTCGCGGAACCACAGCAGTTCCTCGGCCGTCGCGCCGGACTTGAGCAGGTAGTCCCACAGCGCATGCTCCTGGTCGACCATGCCGCACAGCAGGTCCCAGCCCAGCCAGCGCCGCTCGTTGAAGAAGTCGGCCAGCCACTGCATCTCGGGCGTGCCGTAGGTTTTCGACAGGTCGTCGGTCTGGACCAGCTTGGCCTCGGGATTGACGGCGCGGATCGCGCGCATCGACAGCACGGTGGCGCGGCACTCGATCAGGAGTGCACGCACGAAGGTCTCATGACTTTTCCCGTGCGGGTACCAGACGCCTGCCAGGCCCGAGAAACGCGCCGTGGTCAGGGGTTCGTTGACCGGGGTGTAGTACTCGGCCCAGGGGTAGCGTGCCGCTACCGCGCCGGCGTACTCGGCGAGCTTTTCGGGAAAGGCTGGATCGACCAGGCTGGTGTGTTCGGGACCGCTGCCGTGGTGCACCAGGCCGACGATCGGGGTGACGCCGAGCCGCTGCAGGGCGGGCAGGCGGGCGTCGGACCAGGACCAGTCCGCGCTCTCGATGCCGTTAGGAGCGGTGCGCTCCCACAGCACCGGGTAGCGGATGGCCGAGATGCCGAGGGAAGCGAAGCGTTCGATGTCCTGCAGGCGGTCGGCATGGCCGTTGCGGTCCATCTGGCTGAAGTACTGGTCGCGCACGCGGTTGACGGTGCATTCGAGTCCGCCCCAAAGCGCCAGTTCGGATACGGATTCTGGCTGGATGTTCTTGTCAGTGTTCATGAGGAATGCCTGCTTTAGTGAAGACAGGCTTAAGCCTAACGGCCTCGTAGCCTCGGTTATGTGAAATGGCGAACATAATGGGGAAATTTCGGACTAGTCCTACTTTTTGTCTTCGTATCCGTTTCCTCTGCTAAATAACATTGATCTGTCTCTAAATCGTGCGACTTGATCTGGCTGTCAAACGCAGAATCATGTCATAATTGCCTGTTCGGCAAGACGTTCTGGCCGGTAAAAAGGAGTCAGCCGATGTACATGGTCTACTGGACAATGGTCGAGGAAGCGGAAAGCACCCCCCATGCGCAGCTCTTCGGCACCGACGCGATGGTCGCGGCCATGCAGTTCATGGAAGCGCTGCGCCGCCGCCAGCGCGGCGGCGAGGGCGTGCGTTTCGTGACCATGTGCTCCGAGCACCCGGACGCCGTCGGCCATCCGGGCGTGGACGTCACCGGGCCGGACTACAACTGGAAGAAGCGGCGGCGCTAATCATGGGCGGTTGGCCGCGGCGGGAGCAAGGCATGCGTTGAATTGACGGGAAAACTGGCATATGCTTGCCGTACAAGCATGATGACAAGGCAACCGGCCCCGCGCCAGGCTGCCGTCCTGGAGACGACAATGAGCCACCCCATCATCCCGATCGCGCCGGCCGGCCCGAGCCGGCAGCGCAAGCGCGAGGCGCCCAAGGGCCGCCGTGTCGATCCGCAAGCCCTGGACGAGATACGCGCGCTGCTGGGGGATGCGTCGCGCCAGCGCGACCTCCTGATCGAGCACCTGCACGCCATCCAGGACCGCTACGGCTGCCTGGCCAGCCGCCACCTCGCCGCGCTGGCCCAGGAAATGCGGCTGGCCCAGGCCGAAGCCTTCGAAGCCGCCACCTTCTAT
>DOUW01000030.1 GCA_003520365.1 Massilia sp. | reverse complement strand
CGCGCGCGCGACGGCATCATCGCCGCGGCCGGCGGCCTGGGCCTGGCGGCGGCCACCTATGCGCTGCTCGCCAGCACCCCGCCGAAGACCATCAGCGATTTCTACCTGCTGCGCGCCCTGCCCGAAGGCGGCGGCGCGAACGTGGTGAACGTGCTGCTGGTCGACTTCCGCGGCTTCGATACCATGGGCGAGATCACCGTGCTGTCGGCGGTGGCGCTGACCGTGTATGCGCTGCTGCGCCGTTTCCGTCCCGCGCCCGAGAGCGTGGCCATTCCCGTGCAGCAGGCCAGCGACGTCGATCCGGCCGCGACCCAGGCGCCGGCGGTGCAGGCGCGCAGCGGCTACCTGATGGTGCCGGCGGTCTACCTGCGCTTCCTGCTGCCCTTCATGGGCATGATCGCGGTCTACTTCTTCATGCGCGGCCATAACCTGCCCGGCGGCGGCTTCGTCGCCGGCCTGATCTTCGCCACCGCCCTGATCGTGCAGTACATGGTGGCCGGCACCGACTGGGTCGAGTCGCACCTGCGCCTGCGCCCGCACCGCTGGATCGGCTTCGGGCTGCTGACCGCCTGCCTCACCGGCCTCGGCGCCTGGCTGTTCGGCTACCCCTTCCTGACCAGCCACACCGCGCACCTGGACCTGCCGCTGCTGGGAGAAATCCACGTGCCGAGCGCCTTCGTGTTCGACCTCGGCGTGTTCCTGGTCGTGGTCGGCACCACCATGCTGATCCTGGTGGCGCTGGCGCACCAGTCGCTGCGCAGCCACCGCATGCCGCCGGGTGCCACCCGCCACACCATGCCCCCGACCAAGGAGATTGCCTGATGGAAGTCGTCATTGCCCTGGCCATCGGCATCGTCTTCGGTTCCGGCATCTGGCTGCTGCTGCGTCCGCGCAGCTTCCAGGTGCTGACGGGACTGATGCTGATGTCCTATGCCGTCAATCTGTTTATTTTCATCATGGGCCGCGTCTGGCTCGACAAGCCGCCGTTTACGCCGCCCGGGACCACCCCCGACCCGTCCGCGCTGGCCGATCCGCTGCCGCAGGCGCTGGTACTGACCGCCATCGTGATCGGCTTCGCCACCACGGCCCTGTACCTGGTGGTGATGATCGGCGCGCGCGGCCTGACCGGTACCGACCACGTCGACGGCGAGGAGCCTGAAGTATGAGTTTGCCGCAACACCTGGTGATCGTGCCGATCCTGCTGCCGCTGATCTGCGGCGCGGTGCTGACGCCGTTCACCCAAGGCCGTCACCGTTTCAAGTTCGCGCTCGGCTATGCCTCGGTGCTGGGCCAGCTCATCACGGCCCTGCTCCTGATGCAGCAGACCGACAGCCAGGCCTGGGCCGGCGGTATCGGGGTCTACCTCGCCGCCAACTGGGCCGCGCCGTTCGGCATCGCGCTCATGGCCGACCGCCTGTCGGCACTGATGCTGCTGCTGACTGCCGTGCTGGCCCTGGCCGCCCTGAACTACGCGATGCAGCGCTGGAGCCGGATCGGCGTGCACTTCCACCCGCTGTTCCAGTTCCTGCTGATGGGGATCAACGGCGCCTTCCTGACGCACGACCTGTTCAACCTGTTCGTGTTCTTCGAGGTGATGCTGGCCGCCTCCTATGGCCTGGTCCTGCACGGCTACAACGCCGAGCGCCTGCGCGCCAGCATGCAGTACATCGCCGTCAACCTGGCCGCCGCCCTGCTGTTCCTGCTCGGCACCGCCCTGATCTACGCCACCACCGGCACCCTGAACATGGCGGATCTCGCCGCACGCATCGGCGCGATGCCGGTCGAAAGCAGCGGCCTGCTGCAGCTCGGGGTAACGGTGCTGGTGCTGGCCTTCCTGGTCAAGGCCGCGATGTGGCCGCTGGGCTTCTGGCTGCCGACCACCTATGCCGCCGCCTCGCCGCCGGTCGCCGCGATGCTGGTGCTGATGACCAAGGTCGGCGCCTACGTCATCCTGCGCCTGTGGCTGCTCCTGTTCTCCGATGGGACGAACGCGGGCTTCGGCTTCGACGCGCTGCTCTGGGGCGGCCTGGCGACCATCGTGTTCGGCGCCGCCGGCATGCTCTCGACCGACAGCGCCGGGCGCATGGCCGGCTACAGCGCCATCATCTCCTCCGGCACCCTGCTGGCGGTGATCGGCTACGGCCAGCCTTCGCTGGTCACGGCGGGCCTGTACTACCTGCTCGGCTCGACCATCGCGGTGGCCGCCTTCCTGCTCCTGGTCGAACTGATCGACCGCATCCGCACCCCGGCCGCGTCGGTGCTGGCGCTGACGATGGAAGCCTGGGCCGTCGACGAGGACGAAGCCGACGATACCCCCGGCGAGCCGCGCGGCAAGGGCGTGCCGGCGGCGATGGCTTTCCTGTCGGTGGCCTTTGCCGCCTGCGCCCTGATGATCGCCGGCCTGCCGCCGCTGTCGGGCTTCGTCGCCAAGTTCAGCATGTTCCATGCGCTGCTCAATCCGGACACCGGCACCGTCGGCGCGGCCGGCTGGACCCTGATGGCGCTGATCATCACTTCCGGCCTGATCACCATCATCTCGATGCTGCGCTTTGGCGTGCGCACCTTCTGGGCCACGCCGGTCGTGACGCCGCCGCGCCTGCACCTGTCGGAAGTGGCGCCGATCACGGCCCTGCTGCTGCTGTCGATGGCGATGACGGTGCAGGCGCGCCCGCTGTTCGATTTCCTGAACCGCGTCAGCGCCGACATCCACCGTCCTGCCGCCTACATCGAGCGCGTGCTGACCGAGCCGGCGCTGCCCGGACCGTCCACGAGCACAAGCGCGGGTCCAGGCTTGAGCCCGGGCCCGGCCAAGGAGGCGCCATGAAGCGCTGGCTGCCTCATCCCGTGGTGTCGCTCACGCTGTGCGTGCTGTGGCTGCTGCTGAACCAGACCGCCGACGCGGCCAACCTCCTGCTCGGCGCCCTGCTCGGCATCGTGGTGCCGCTGCTGGTGCGCAACCTGCAGCCGCTCGGCTACCCGCGCATGCGCGCGCCGCTGACCTTCATCCGCCTGATGGGCATGGCCGGCGTCGAGATCGTGCGTTCCTGCTTCAACGTCTCGCGCATCATCCTGTTCGCCGACTACAAGCAGGTCAATTCGCAGTTCATCCGCATTCCGCTGACGATCACCGACCCGTACGGGCTGGCGATGCTGTCCTGCCTGATCAACATGACACCAGGCACGGTCTGGGTCGAGATCCTGCCCGAGCGCTACGAACTCTCCCTGCACGTCTTCGACCTGCACGACGAAGCCTGGTGGATCGAGACCATCAAGACGCGCTATGAACAACCCCTGATCGAGATTTTTGAAACGGAGGCAGCCCGTGGCGACCCTGCTTGAGTTATCCGTCGGCTATGCGCTGGTATGCGTGCTGCTGGCAATGGTGTTTTGCGCCCTGCGCCTGCTGCGCGGCCCCTCGGCCCACGACCGCGCACTGGCGCTCGATACCTTGTGGATGACCGGCATGCTGCTGGCCCTGGTGCTGGGCATCCGCTTCGGCACGCAAGTCTATTTCGAAGTGGCGGTCCTGATCGCGCTGATCGGCTTCGTGTCGACCATCGCGATCGCCAAGTTCCTGATGCGCGGGGAGATCATCGAATGAGCGGCGTCGACGATTTGCCCGGCTGGGCGGCATTGATCGTGTCCCTGCTGCTGATCCTGGGTTCGAGCATCGTCCTGATCGGCGCCCTGGGCCTGCTGCGCCTGCCCACCTTCTACCAGCGCATGCACGGACCGGCGATCACGATCACGCTCGGCGCCGGCTGCCTCTTGATCGCGTCGATGGTGTTTTTCACGGTGGGACAATCGCGGCTCGTGATCCACGAAGTGATCATCTCCGGCTTCCTGTTGATGACGGCGCCGGTGGTGTCGATGCTGATCATGCGCGCCGCCGTCTACCGCGACCTGCGTGCGCGCAAGGCGGAAAGCGGGGCGACCGACGGAGGCGTGTACACGATCGGCGAGGAAGAAGTGAACAGCCCGGCACCGGGCGAGCGCTAGCCCGCCCAGGGTCGTCGCCGCAGGGACGCCGGTCGTGGACGACCGGCGCCGGCG
>DOUW01000031.1:479-3402 GCA_003520365.1 Massilia sp. | reverse complement strand
CCACAACTCGCCGCAACCACGCCCGCCGCGCCCGCCGCGCCAACAACGGCCTCGGGCGCCGGCGGCGTCGCCCAACGCAACGACAGTTTTAACCCCAGCAGTTTCAACCCCAGCATCGGCCTGGTCCTGGGCGGCACCTGGAACAACCTGCAACGCGATCCCGAAAGCTGGCGCCTGGGCGGCTTCATGCCGCCCGAAGGCGAGGTCGGCCCGGGCAGCCGCAGCTTCAACCTCGGCGAATCCGAGCTGACCATGTCGGCCAACATCGACCCGACCTTCGCCGGCCAGGTCACGTTCGCGCTCAGCGGCGAGAACGAGGTCGAGGTCGAGGAAGCCCATGTCCGCACGCGCGAACTGGGCGGCGGCATCAACGGCAAGGCGGGCCGCTTCCTGTCCGGCGTCGGCTACCTGAACGGCCTGCACAGCCATACCTGGGACTTCGCCGACGCGCCGCTGGCCTACCAGGCCTTCTTCGGCGGCCAGTACAAAACCGACGGCGTCCAGACGCGCTGGCTGGCGCCGCTGAACACCTTCCTCGAACTGGGCCTGGAACTGGGCAACGGCCACGCCTTCCCAGGCAACGATCGCAACAAGAACGGGGTCGGCGCGACGAACGTGTTCGCCCACGTCGGCGACGACATCGGCGACTCCTCGAGCTGGCGCGCCGGGCTCTCGTACATGCGCACGCGCGCCGCCAACCGCGCATTCGAGGACGAGGGCGTGGTGAACGCCTTCTCCGGCCGCTCGACCATGTGGGTGGCGGACGCCGTCTACAAGTGGGCGCCGAACGGCAACCCGACCCAGCGCAACTTCAAGCTGCAGGGCGAATACATGCGGCGCAAGGAGAGCGGCACCCTGGCCTCGGGCGAACTGGCCGACGCGTATGCCAGCACCCAGTCCGGCTGGTACCTGCAGGGCGTCTACCAATTCATGCCGAACTGGCGCGCCGGCCTGCGCCATGACCGCCTGTCCTCGGGCACGCCGTACATCGGCTTGGTGGAGAGCGGCGCCCTCGGTCCGGACGCCTTCCCCGCGCTGGCCAGCTACGCGCCGAAACGCACCAGCGTAATGGTCGACTACAGCCCGTCCGAGTTCTCGCGCCTGCGCCTGCAGTTCGCGCGCGACGAGGCGCGTCCAGGCGTCGGCGACAACCAGCTCTACCTGCAGTACATCATGAGCCTGGGCGCCCACGCGGCGCACGCGTTCTAAGGAGAACCGCATGAAACTCCATCGTTCCATCTTCGTTGGCTGTGCCTTGGCCTTCGCCGCCATCGTCCCGGCCCAGGCAGCCATCAACGTCCTCACCTGCGAGCCCGAGTGGCAGGCCCTGACCCAGGAACTGGGCGGCGACAAGGTGAATGTCTCGAGCGCGACCAATGCGCTGCAGGACCCGCACCGGGTCGAGGCGCGCCCCGGCCTGATCGCCCGCACCCGCAACGCCGACCTCCTGGTCTGCACCGGCCTGGACCTGGAAGCGGGCTGGCTGCCGCTCTTGGTCCAGCAATCCGGCAACGCGAAGATCGCGCGCGGCCAGCCGGGCTTCTTCGAAGCCGGCACTTTTGTACCGCGCCTGGACATCCCGAGCCGCCTCGACCGCGCCGAGGGCGACGTGCACGCCTACGGCAATCCGCACGTGCACCTGAACCCGCATAACATCGCCCTGATCAGCGCCCAGCTGGCCAAGCGCCTGGCAACGATCGACCCAAGCAACGCGGCCTTCTACGCCGCGCGCCAGAACGACTTCAGCGCGCGCTGGGCCACGGCGATGCGCAAGTGGGAAGCGCAGGCGGCGCCGCTGCGCGGCGTGAGCGTGGTCGAGCACCACCGCAACATGGAGTACCTGCTCTCCTGGCTCGGCATGCGCCAGGTCGGCACCCTGGAACCGAAACCGGGCGTGGAGCCGAGCGCGGCCCAGCTGGGCCAGCTGCTGGCGCAGCTGAAGACGCAACCGGCGAAGATGGTGCTGCGCGCGGCCTACCAGGACGAGCGCGCCTCGCAGTGGCTGTCGCAGCGCGCCGGCATCCCGGCGGTGGTGATTCCCTACACGGTGGGCGCGGACGCCCAGAGCCGCGACCTGTTCGCGCTGTTCGACACCACCGTGCAACGCCTGACGGGGGCGGTGAAGTAAGTGGAGAACCTCGACTTCCTGATCGTCCTGCCGGCCTTCCTGGCGGGCCTCCTGGTACTGACCACCCACATCCCGCTCGGCGCCCAGGTGCTCAAACGCGGGATCGTCTTCATCGACCTCGCGATCGCCCAGATCGCCGCGCTCGGCGTGATCATCGCCAGCGCGCTCGACATGGACCCGCATGGCTGGAGCATGCAGGCCGCCGCCGGCGGCGCCGCCGTGCTGGGCGCCTTGCTGCTGACCTGGACCGAAAAGCGCTGGCCAGACGTGCAGGAAGCGCAGATCGGCGTGCTGTTCGTGCTGGCCGCCACCGCCGGCCTGCTGCTGGTCGCCCACAACCCGCACGGCGGCGAGCACCTGCAGGACCTGCTGGCCGGGCAGATCCTGTGGGTCAGCTACGAGCAGCTGCGCATGCCCGCGATCGGCGCGGTGCTGATCCTGGCGCTGCTGGCGCTGCTGCGCAACCGCCTCGGGCGGCTCGGCTTCTACCTGGTGTTCGCGCTGGCGGTGACGGCCTCGGTGCAGCTGGTCGGCGTCTACCTGGTGTTCGCCAGCCTGATCGTGCCGAGCCTGGCCGTGCGCCACTATCGCGAGGCGCACAAGCTGCCCTGCGCCTACCTGATCGGCGTCGGCGGCTACGCCGCGGGACTGGTGCTGTCGGTGCTGCTCGACCTGCCGTCGGGCGCGCTGATCGTCTGGTGCCTGGCGCTGCTGGCGATGCTGGTGTACGCGCTCGGGCCGCGTCCGCCGGCTCCGGCATGAGCGTCCAAGCCCTTCCCGAACAGCCCGCCGCGC
>DOUW01000031.1:0-413 GCA_003520365.1 Massilia sp. | reverse complement strand
TGTGGGCGCGCGGGTGGTCACGATTGTTCGGAGTCAAACTCCCGCCGCTCCCTGGCATTAAAATTTTGTTAATACTTATGAGGCTGCCTGGCGTGCACCGGCACGCCCTGCGCACACACGTCGACCACGAGGCCAGCATGAACCGCCAACAGCTCCAACGCGCGAGCCATCAGACCTACACGTGGTTCCGCGAAGCCGCCGAGCGCGGCAATCCCTACGCCCAGTTCAACCTGGCGCTGCTCTACAAGAAGGGCGAGGGCGTCGAACGCGACGACGCCGCCGCGTTCCGCTGGCTGCGCCGCGCCGCGCTGCAGGGCCTGGCCTTCGCCCAGAACCATCTCGGCGCCATGTACTATCACGGGCGCGGCGTCGAGGCCTGCGATCCCGAGGCGGCGCGCTGGTTCCGCCTGGCC
>DOUW01000113.1:328-7679 GCA_003520365.1 Massilia sp. | reverse complement strand
AAGTTAATTTCGTCCACACCCTGTTAAAGCGCCTAACAAAACCTTCAGGGCAAGGTGCAGCGCCGCAGCGGCGGACCGCGAAGACAGTACGCGTGTACGGCGAGACGATGCAACGCAGCCATGAAGGTTTTGTTCGGCGCTCTTAGTCGATCAGGAAGAAGGCGAGGGCGCCATACGTGACGGCGGCCGTCGCCACGACAAGCGCGAGGCCGAGCCAGGGATACCACCCGCTGCGGCCGGGTTCCTGGTCGTCTTGCGTAGCGTGATTGGCGGTGATATCCGCCGGAATAAGGTATTTCATACGATGCCGCGTCTAAGTAAAGATTGCAGCGTGGAAGTATAGCTTTACAGAAAATTATTTTAAAGAAAGGCAACTCCTTGCGTTGCATTTTTGCCACGGCGTCTGCGGAGCGCGTCGCCACCCGGCAGTGGCAGACAAAATAAAGGGACCTCCACATCGCGGACGTCCCTTTTCGTTGTTGCATTGCCGCCCTGCGGCGGCATGGATCAGTTGCGGCGCTTGCGCGTCACCACCGCCTTTTTCTTCTTCGGCGCCACCACGACTTTCGACTTGCTGCGCGACGAAGCCTTGGCCTTCAGCTTGACGCGGCCGGCGCTGGCCTTGATGCGCGGCGCGCGGCTGCTCGCCTTGGCAACCGAGCGCGGCGCGCTGGCCACGACCGGGTCCTTGCCGTTGATGAAGCGGCGGATGTTCAGCGCGTCCATGATGCGCGCCGACGAAGCGCCGGCGTTCAGCAGGACCATGGTCGCGTTCTTGCCGCCGGCCTTGATGCTCATGATCAGGCAGCGGCCGGCTTCCTGGATGTAGCCGGTCTTCGAAAGGCCGATTTCCCAGCCCTTGGCGCCGACCAGGCGGTTGGTGTTGCGGAATTCGACTTCGCGGCTGTTGATGCTGATGAGGTTCTTGGCATCGGTGGTGCGATCGGTGATTTCCTTGTACTTGCTGGCGGCATTCGCCATCTTGACCAGGTCGGCCGCGGTCGAGCGGTTGTTCGGCGACAGGCCGGTCGGCTCTTCGATCACGGTGTTGCTCATGCCCAGCGCGGCGATCTTGCGGCGCACGGCCTCCTTGAACGCCGGCAGGCCGCCCGGGTAGGTGCGGCCCAGCGAGGCGGCGGCGCGGTTGTCGGAAGACATCAGGGCCAGTTGCAGCACGTCGCCGCGCGGAATGCTGGCGCCGACCGGCACGCGCGAGGTGCTGTGCTTGAGCGTGTCGACGTCGCTGCGGTCGATCTCGATCAGTTCGTTCATGTCCTGCTTCGCGTCCAGCACGACCATTGCGGTCATCAGCTTGGTCAACGAAGCGATCGGGACGACGGCGCTGGCGTTCTTTTCCAGCAGAACTTTGCCGGTGTCATCTTCTACCACCAGGACCGATTGCGAACCGAACGGCACCGCGACTGCGGCGGCAGACGAGATCGACAACAGGACAGCGGCAAACAGTTTTTTCATCATGGGTGTCGGTGTCGGGTATGGGGTCGGGGTGGGGCCAGGCTGCCGTTGCGGCAGCGGTTTTACGCGTCATGCGTAAGGCTCACCTAAGTGTTGAAAGATAGCACTGCGATTTCTGCATGTCCATGGCGCACAGGCAAAAAGCGGGCTCATGTATGAAAATTGCTCAAAAAAAAGACCCTGCGTTGTAGCAGGGCCTTTTTAGACTGGCAAGGAAGTGCTTCACTAAGCGCATCGATCCGTCAATACGCCGGATCGCGATGCGTTTATTTCGACTGGTAGATCTTGTCGAATTCGCCGCCGTCGTCGAAGTGTTTTTTCTGGGCGTTGCGCCAGCCGCCGAACAGCTCGTCCACCGAGAACAGCGCGATCGGCTTGTAGTTGGCGGCGTACTTCTTCATCACGGCCTCATTGCGTACGCGCAGGAAGTGCTTGGCGCCGATTTCCTGGCCCGCCGGCGAGTACAGGAAGTTCAGGTAGGCGGTGGCCGGCTTGCGCAGGTTGCGGCGGTCGACCACCTTGTCGACCACGGCCACCGGCGACTCGGCCAGGATCGAGGTCTGCGGGTACACGACTTCGAAGTTGTCGCCGAACTCCTTGCGCACCATGCTCACCTCGTTCTCGAAGGTCACCAGGGCGTCGCCGATCTGGCGCTGGGTGAAGGTGGTGGTGGCGGCGCGGCCGCCGGCGTCCAGGATCGGCACGTTCTTGAAGATGCGGGCGACCAGGTCGCGCGCCTGCGCTTCGTTGCCGCCTTTCTTGAGCACCGAACCCCAGGCCGCGAGGTAGGTGTAGCGGCCATTGCCCGCGGTCTTCGGGTTCGGGATCACGACCTGCACGCCCGGCTTCGCCAGGTCGTCCCAGTTCTTGATGCCTTTCGGGTTGCCTTTGCGGACCAGGAAGACCATGGTCGAGTAGTAGGGCGCGGCATTGTTCGGGAATTTCTTGGCCCAGTCCTTCGTGACCAGGCCGCGGTCGGCCAGCATGTCGATGTCGTTGGCCTGGTTCATGGTCACGACCGAGGCTTCCAGGCCGTCCGCGACGGCGCGCGCCTGCTTGCTCGAGCCGCCATGCGACTGCTTGATGGTAACGGTGTCGCCGGTGGCTTTCTTGTAGTCGGCGATGAAGGCCGGGTTGACGTCCTTGTACAATTCGCGCGCCACGTCGTAGGACACGTTCAGCAGCTCGACATTGGCGGCGCTTGCCGACAGCGGCAGCGCGGCGCCGGCGGCCAGCGCCAGGATCAGGCGGCGCAGGGGCAGGAAGGATTTGTTCGGCATATGTTCTCGCTTTTTAGAATGCTTTGAAGACAGTGTGCATGTTCCGTAAATTCGGAACAAAACGGAAGAATACTTTTGTCATATGCTTAGAGGCTGATCGAGGTATGCATGGCATCCGGCAGACTAAGCCGCTTTCGGTGTATAGTCCGGTCAGGCGCTATCCCAACAGGAGGGCGCGTTCGAAAGCAACGGCTACAAGTCACGTTTTAGTGGGTCAGAAGTATGGGTATCGACATTCGCAAAGCAGCACCGGCCGACGCCGCTTCCGCCTGCGCGCTGTTGCGCCGCTCGATCGAGCAGGGCTGCGAGCCTGACCATCGCCGCCGTCCCGACGTCCTCGATTCCTGGCTCGGCAACAAGACGCCGGAAAACGTCGCCGCCTGGTTCGCCTCCCCGACCAACCACGCCATCGTCGCCGAGCACGATAGCCGGCTGCTGGGCCTGGCCCTGCTGACCCAGGCCGGCAAGCTGGCGCTGTGCTACGTCGAGCCGGACGCGCTGCGCATCGGCGTCGGCCGCGCCTTGCTGGCGGCGGTGGAAGCGCAGGCGCGCGCCTGGAACATCCGCAAGCTCTTCCTGCACAGCCCGGAGAGCGCCGCCATGTTCTTCGAGCGCCACGGCTATGCCAATTCCGGCATGGACAAGGCCTGCTTCGGTCTCGACTGCAACCTGATGTGGAAGTCGCTCGACGCCGACCAGGACTGCGGCAGCGCCCAGAGCAAACGCTTCTGCAATTGCAGTCAATAAATAAAGCAGCATCTTTTTGCTGCGAAATTCATTTGCAACCAATTCGCAACGTGTAACGGCTTTTTTCTGCGAAGTTGTTAAGTTATAGTACGCAACTTCGCATTGATGAGTACGTTATGTCTTCCCGTAGAGATTTCCTCCAACAAGGCATGCGCCTGTCCGCCCTCGGCGTGCTCGGTCCTGCCTTGTCAAGCAATGTCCTTGCCGCGCCACAGGCGCCGGCCGACCTGACGCCTCCGCCCGACCTGTTCGACGCCCAGGTGCTCGACCTCGACTTCTGGGTCAAGCCGCGCACGCTGAGCGTGACCCGTCCGGCCAGCGGCGAAAAGGCGAAGCTGCTGTACTGGAAGGATGGCGAGGTGATCGACTCCGCCTACCAGCAACTGTGCCACCTGCTGCGCGACGTCAACGGCAAGGAAACCGCGCCGATCGATCCGAAGCTGCTGGAGATCCTGTGGAGCACCCAGGCCTTCATCGCCCGCTACGGCCTCGAGCAGCCGCTCGAGATCCTGTCGGGCTACCGCACCCCCGCCTCGAACGCGCGCCTGATCGAAGCCGGCGTGCCGGCGGCGCGCAAGTCGCTGCACATGACGGGCAAGGCGGCCGACATCCGCATTTCCAGCCTGACAGAGGAAGTCCTGGGCGGACTCGTGCGCAGCTTCCGTACGGGAGGAGTGGGGTATTATTACCGTTCGGGTCCCAAAGGCGGCTGGATCCATGCCGATACGGGGCTCAACCGCACCTGGAAGGGCTGATGTCCACGCGGTAGGGGCCGCCAACTTGCACGGGTTTTCGCTGTCGAAGGGCCGGGCCGGCAATGTATACGCCGGAAGACCCGACATCACTGACGGAAGGAGAAAACGATGGCAACGATGAATGCACCCACGATGGATCGCCGTACCAGCCCCGAGCGTCGCCTCGCCTTGCGCGAAGGCCGCCGTTCGGCCATGTCGGCCATGGATTACCTGGCGATGGCGCTCCTGATCATTGGCGGCCTGAACTGGGCAATGGTCGGCCTGTTCGATGTCGACATCGTCGCCACCATCTTCGGCCCGGGCAGTCCGGCAACCCGCCTGGTCTACGTGGTGGTGGGCCTGGCGGCGCTGTACTCGATCTACACGACGGCGAAGATGGCGTCGGCCAAGCGCCATTGACGGCGCAGGCAAGGACAACGGTGCCGGGGCACTTGCGTATCGGCCTGATCTCCGATACCCACGGGCTCCTGCGTCCGGAAGCGCTGGACTTCCTGGCCGGCTGCGACCACATCGTCCACGGCGGCGACATCGGCAAGCCGGACATCCTCGAGCGCCTGGCCGCGCTCGCGCCCCTGACCGTCGTGCGCGGCAATAACGACCGCGAGCCCTGGGCCCGGGACCTGCCCGCGACCGCCTTGCTGCGCTTCGGTCCGGTATCGCTGTACGCGATCCACGACCTGAAGGAACTCGAGATCGACCCGGCCGCGCTCGGCGTACGGGTGGTCGTGTCCGGCCACTCGCACAAGCCCGCCTGCGTCGAGCGCGCGGGCGTTCTCTACATCAATCCCGGTAGTGCGGGGCGCCGCCGTTTCAGCCTGCCAATTTCCTGCGGCGAACTGGTGCTGGACGGGGAGGCCGTACGGCCGCGCATCGTCACGCTCGTCGACGGCTAGGCCATGGGACGCCGTGGCTGCCGCGCTAACCCGGTGCGGAACAGTCTGCAATAGCAAACCGGCAAACTTTGCGGATAAGACACAAAATCATCCGCTTGCGATAACTTCTTCAGAAACTACTTTAAGTGTGCGTATGGCTCTGTTAGCATCCTACGCTTGCATGGAGGAAAACATGGGCGAAGTGAGCAGGAATGACGCACGAACCGACCAGACTACCGCCAATCATGTGGAGGACGCGCTGCAATTGTGCGCCCGCCAGGGCATCCATCCGGCCTTGCTGCTGATGGAGCGGCAAGGCGTGCCGCGTCCGGTCGCGCTGCGGGTGCTGTGCTCCCCCGACCATTTCCGCAAACAGGACCGGCGCCGCGCTGCCAGGCCGGTGCGCTAAGTGCGCTAAGCCAGAACACACGGTCGGACGGAAATGCCTTAGCATACGTTTTTGGTGTTCGTATTCGATTCGCATTTCATGACCGCTTCCGCTGACAATCCGCCGCGCTTCCGCCCCCGCCCCTGGATCCACCTCGAAACCCCGCAAGACGTCGAATTCTGGATCGACGAGCACAACCAGGCGATGCAGGAGCTGATCCGGCCGCAGGAGACCGGTTACGGCATCTGCTTCACGCTGGCCGAAGGGGGCAACATCTATATGCAGACCGCCGAGGACGCGGTGGTGCTCGACGTCGAGCCGGACGCGAGCTGGATTGCGCCGCTGATCGTCGCCGCCACCGGGGCCGAGCCGCCGCCGGGCCAGTACTGGCTGCTGCCGGCCGACCGGCTGGTGCAGCTCATCATCGGGCTGTCGAGCCTGGTCGCCAGCACCACGCTGGTGGTCGGGCACCGCTTCGGTTCGCATGGCCGGCGCATGATGTACTGACGAAACTTTTTTCGCGCACCGTCGCGCTTTCGGGTTATAAAAGAGGCAGACGCTTTTTCCAGGAGAGCTGCCCGATGCGCAAGGAACCCTTCCACCATTCCCGCCGTGCCTTCGGGCTGGCCGCCGTGCTGCTGGCGCTGGGCGCCGTCATGCCGGCTACCGCCGCCGACGATCTGCTGGACACGGCCAGGGCGCGCGGCACGCTGCGTATCGCGTTGGAAGGAACCTACCCGCCATTCAACTTCCGCGACCCGAAGACCGGGCAGCTGGCCGGCTATGACGTCGAGGTCGCCCAGGCGGTGGCCGCCAGGCTGGGCCTGAAACCGGCCTTCGTCACGGCCGAGTGGGCCGCCATCCTTGCGGGTCTCGCCGCCGGCAAGTACGACGTCATCGTCAGCCAGGTCGGTATCACCGACAAACGCCAGCAGGCTTTCGACTTCTCCCGGCCGTATACGTATTCGAGCCCGCAGCTCATCGTGCGCAGGAACGAACAGGCGCACTACGCCAGCCTCGAAGACCTGAAGGGCAAGAAGCTCGGCGTGGGGCAGGGCAGCGTGTTCGAGCAGCAGGCGAAACGGGTGCCGGGCATCGAGGTCAGGAGCTACCCGGCGGCGCCCGAGAACCTGCAGGACCTGGCTTTCGGGCGCGTCGACGCGGCGCTGAACGACAGCCTGATGGTGGCGTATTTGCTGAAGAATTCGAAGCTGCCGATCCGGGCCGGTGCGCGCGTCGGCCAGGTCGAGCGCATGGGCATCGCCATGCGCAAGGGGAACCCGAAGCTGAAGGCGGCGATCGACGGCGCGCTCGGCGCACTGGAGGCCGACGGCAGCCTGAAGGCGATCTCGACCAAGTGGTTCGGCAGCGACGCCAGCCGTCCGGCGCCTGCGGTTCCTGCCGCGCCTGCGGCTCGATAAGTCCCGCACGATGGAGCTGATCGCGCTGCTGGAAGACGCCGCGCCGGTGATGCTGCAGGGCGCCGGCTACACGCTGCTGTTCGCACTGGCCGCGATGGCCGGCGGCCTGGCGATCGGCTTTCCGGTGGCGCTGCTGCGCCTCGCGCCCTGGGCCCTGCTGCGCTGGCCGGCGGCGCTCTACGTGAGCGTCATGCGCGGCACGCCGCTGCTGGTGCAGATCTTCGTCATCTATTACGGCCTGCCGAGCGTGGGCATCGAATTCTCGCCGGTGACGGCGGGCGGGCTGGCGCTTTCGCTGAATGCCGGCGCCTACCTGTCGGAGAGCGTGCGCGGGGCGATCGCCAGCATCGGCCAGGGCCAGTGGCGCGCCAGCTTCAGCCTCGGACTGGGCTATGGCCAGACCCTGGTGTACATC
>DOUW01000113.1:0-310 GCA_003520365.1 Massilia sp. | reverse complement strand
CCTGCCGCAGGCGCTGCGGGTGGCGGTGCCGTCGATGAGCAACACGCTCATCAGCCTGATCAAGGATACCTCGCTGGTGTCGGTCATCGCCCTGACCGAACTGATGCTGGCCACGAAGGAAGCGATCGCGACCAGCTTCCGGCCGCTGCCGCTCTACCTCGCGGCGGCCGCGATCTACTGGGTGCTCAGCCTGTTCTTCGAAGGGCTGCAAAGGCGCGCCGAGCGGCGCCTGAACCGCGCGCACGCGGCACGTTGAGGGTTGTCGGGAATGTTCGGCCCGTGTCGAGACGTAGGGTGGGCGCCCCGTGCC
>DOUW01000269.1 GCA_003520365.1 Massilia sp. | reverse complement strand
CTTGCACCGTTGGCGGGACTGACTCGCTCGCGACAGTTGAAGCGGACGAAACGCGCGCATACCGTGTTTGGTCCTTGCTGATCTTGCGAGCGACAATTCACCGCAACAGGTGCGATCGAACGCACGTAACGCGTGGNNGCACGGGGGGCCCACCCTACGGTCCACGCCGCCCCAATCGCCCCCTAACGGTATTACAATCCCCCCGCTTGCATTCCAATCAACCAGGGGACCCATGAAACATCTTCTCGCACCTATCGTGTTGGCCATGGCCGCCGGCGCCGTGATCGCCGCCGACGCGCCCAGCGTCAAGCCGGGCCCGGCCAGCGTGGCCGAACTGAACGTCATGGCAAAGCGTTTCGCGCCGGTCGAGCTGCGCGCCGATACCTCGAAGCTGTCCAGCGGCGACCGCGCCGCGATCGTCAAGCTGATCGAGGCGGCGAAGATCGTCGACACCCTGCAGTTGCGCCAGCGCTGGGCCCATAACGAAGCCCTGTGGGCGGCCCTGCAAAAGGACAATTCGCCGCTGGGCAAGGCGCGCCAGGACTACTTCTGGCTGAACAAGGGACCCTGGTCCATCATCGACGGCAACCGCTCCTTCATGCCCGCCGAGTACGCCGGCATCAACATCCCGGCGCGCAAGCCCGACGGCGCCAATTTCTACCCGGCCGGTGCGCGCAAGGAGGCGCTGGAAGCCTGGATGAATTCGCTGCCGGCGAAGGAGCGCGAAGCGGCCCAGTGGTATTTCACCGTGATCCGCAGCGGCCCGGACGGCAAGTTCCGGACCGTGAAATATTCGGAAGAATACAAGCCGGAACTGCAACAGCTGGCGAAGCTGCTGCGCGAAGCGGCCAGCCATACCGACAACGCCTCGCTGAAGAAATTCCTCAACCTGCGCGCCGACGCCTTCCTGTCGAACGACTACCTGGCCTCGGACTTCGCCTGGATGGACCTCGACAGCCCGGTCGACATCACCATCGGACCCTACGAGACCTATAACGACGAGCTGTTCGGCTACAAGGCCGCGTTCGAGGCCTACGTCAGCGTGCGCGATCCGAAAGAGACGCAGAAGCTGAACTTCTTCGGCAAGCACATGCAGGAGCTCGAAGACAACCTGCCGCTCGACAAGCAGTACAAGAACCCGAAAGTCGGGGCGATGGCGCCGATGGTGGTGGTGAACCAGGTCTACGGCGCCGGCGACGGCAACATGGGCGTGCAGACCGCCGCCTACAACCTGCCGAACGACGAGCGCATCATCCGCGAACGCGGCTCGAAGCGCGTGATGCTCAAGAACATCCAGGAAGCGAAGTTCGAATCGACCCTCAAACCCATCACGAAGCTGGTGCTGCGTCCCGAGGACCAGAAGGACCTCGACTTCGATTCCTTCTTCACCCACATCCTGGCGCACGAGATCACGCACGGCCTGGGGCCGCACGTCACGCGCAGGAACGGCAAGGAATCGACGCCGCGCCAGGACCTGAAGGAGACCTACTCGACCATCGAGGAAGCAAAGGCCGACGTTACCGGCCTGTGGGCGCTGGCCTACATGATGGAGAAGGGCCAGCTGAAGGACACGCTGGGGCAGGGCGAGCTTGCTGAGCGCAAGCTGTACAACACCTTCCTGGCCTCGTGCTTCCGCACGCTGCACTTCGGCCTGACCGATTCGCACGCGCGCGGCATGGCGATCCAGGTCAACTACCTGCTGGACAAGGGCGCTTTTGTTTCGCACGGCGACGGCACCTTCTCGGTCGACTTCAAGAAGATCAAGCAGGCCGTGATCGACCTCGACCGCGAGTTCCTGACCATCGAGGCGACCGGCGACTACACGCGCGCCAAGTCGATGATGGCGCGCTACGTCGTCATCCGTCCGGACGTGCAGAAGGCGCTCGACAAGATGAAGGCGGTGCCGAACGACATCCGCCCGGCCTTCGTCACGGCGGCAGCCTTGACGGCTCCAGCGACGCGTTGAAAGAAGCCGATAGCGGAAAGCTGATCAATTTCGTTGTTTTTCGCTATCGGATCGGCAAATTCAATTGAACTAACAATCAAATTCGACAATTTCTGTTATATTCACATTTGTTTCCGTGTGGCAATCATTGCTGCATGAGCGGGCGGAGCGTTTTCTCCGCGTGAATCGACAAACAGAACATGTCCTCTTCCAGATTGACCATCGGCGCACGCCTTGCGCTCGGTTTCGGCGCCGTGCTGGCGCTAATGATGATGCTGACCGCGCTCGCGGTCAGCCGCGTCGGCCAGATCGACGCCGCCCTCAACCACATCAACGACGTCAACAACGTCAAGCAGCGCCACGCGATCAATTTCCGCGGCAGTGTGCACGACCGTGCCATCGCCCTGCGCGACGTGGTGCTGGCCTCGGACAACGCCGGCGCCCAACCGGCGCTGGAGCGTATCCGCGTCCTGGCCGCCGATTATGCGCAGGCCGCGGCGGCGCTCGATGCGCTGTTCGCACAGCGTAGCGACATCCTGCCCGAGGAACGCGCCGCCCTGGCCGCGATCAAGGAAGAGGAGGGCAAGACCCAGCCCCTGATCGCGCAGGTGAGCGCACTGCGCCAGGCCGGCGACCTCGACGCTGCGCGCAGCCTGCTGGCGCGCGAAGCCGGACCGGCCTTCGTGGCTTGGCTGGCCAGCGTGAACCGCCTGATCGACCTCGAGGAGGCGCTGAACAAGACCGCGGCCGAAGGGGCGCGTGCGCTGTCGGGCAGCTTCCTGGCCTGGATGGCGCTGCTGTGCACGATCGCGGTGGCGATCGGAGCACTGGGC
>DOUW01000271.1 GCA_003520365.1 Massilia sp. | reverse complement strand
GCTCTGCGGCCGGTCGGACAGCGAATCGGCCGTGCGGCGCACCGAGCGCAGCGCCGTGCGCGCCTCGTCCGTCATGCGCACCACGTGCGGCAGGGTTTCCGCCTCCAGGTCGGCCGTCACGCCGGTCAGCGAATCGATCGCGCCGTTCAGGCGGTTCAGCGGGCCGTCCGGCGCCTGCAGGCCGGTGGCCAGGCGGTCGTAGTTCTTCGCGGTGACGGTGGCGCTGTCGGCGAAGGTGTCGAAGGACTCCAGGCTGCCTTCGAGCTTGTCGGCCAGCCGCGGCAGCTTGTCGATCGTGGGACCGAGGCGCTGCGGGATCTCGCCGTAGGCGGCGGCTGCCTTGCTGATGTTGTCGAAGGCGCCGATGATGGTCTTCTGGTTCTCGTCGCTTACCAGGTTGTTGATGCGGGCGGTGATCTCTTCGGTGCGGTCGAGGATGGCAAGGCCGCGCTTCTCCAGCTGGTCGAGCAGGCCCGGGCGCAGCGGAATGCGGCCGACGTGGTCCGTGTCGGTCTTCAGGAGCGGCGAGCCGGTGCGGTCGTCGTCGAGCTGGATGAAGGCGATGCCCGTCACGCCCTGGTAGCCGAGCGAGGCGAAGGTGGTGGTGGTGATCGGCGAGCCTTCCTCGACCGACAGCTTGATCAGGATCTGGCCGGTCACCTTCGGATCGAACACGATCTCGTCGACGCGCCCGACCTCCAGGCCGCGGTAGCGCACGGTGGCTTGCGGGTTCAGGCCGGGAATCGACTGGGTGGTGACGATTTCATAGGGGGCCAGCTCGGTCTTGTCGCGGTTCAGCCACAAGCCCACGAGCACGGTCGCCACCAGCAGGGCGATCGTGAACACGCCGGTCATGAGGGCATACGATCGGTTTTCCATGTTACTCCTTCGCTTCGTCCTCCGCCGCCTCGTCGCGTTCATCGAGCACCTCGAGTGCCCGACGGCCGCGCGGGCCGAGGAAGAAATGTTTGATGAAGGGATGGTCGACCCGCAGCACGTCGCGCGACGGACCGAGCGCCAGCACGTGCTTCTCGGCCAGGACCGCGATGCGCGAGGAAAGCGCAAACAGCGTGTCGAGGTCGTGGGTGACCATCACCACGGTCAGTTTCAGTTCCCGGTGCAGGGCCTGGATCAGGGCCACGAAGGCATCCGAGAGGTCGGGGTCCAATCCGGCGGTCGGCTCGTCCAGGAACAGCAGGCGCGGCTCCAGCGCCAGGGCGCGCGCCAGTGCGGCGCGCTTGACCATCCCGCCCGACAGGTCGGAAGGCATCTTGTTGGCGTGCTCCGCGCCCAGGCCCACCATGTCCATTTTGAGCAGCACCGCGTCGCGGATCACGTCTTCCGGCAGGGCGCGCAGTTCGCGCATCGGCTGGGCGATGTTGTCGAAGACCGTCAGGGCCGAATATAGCGCACCTTGCTGGAACAGCATGCCCCAATGGTTGCGCATCTGGCGCAGCTGCTCGGGCCCGGCCGCGCTGATGTCCTCGCCGAACACGCGCACGCAGCCGCGCGTCGGCCGGTTCAGGCCCAGCATCTGGCGCAGCAGCACGGTCTTGCCGGTGCCGGAACCGCCGACGATCGACAGGATCTCGCCCGAATAGATTTCCAGGTTCAGGTCCTGGTGCACCACGGTCTTGCCGAACTTGGTCCACAGGTTGCGGATCTCGACCACCGGCGGTCCGACGTCTTCTTCCGGCTTGCGGTTCAGGCGCTGGCGGCGCGCCGTGCTGTCGATCTTGTCATCAACCGGCATCAGAATCCCACTCCGCTGAAGATGATGGCGAACACGGCGTCGGCCAGGATCACCACGGTGATCGCCGTCACCACCGAGGTGGTGGTGCCGCGCCCCAGGCTTTCGGTATTCGGCTTGATGCGCAGGCCGAAGTGGCAGGACACCAGCGCGATCAGCACGCCGAAGGTCATCCCTTTCAGCAGGCCGATCGTGTAGTTCACCAGCGGCACCGCGTCCGGCAGCTTCTGCAGGAAGTAGCGGAACGACAGGCCCAGCTCCAGCTTGGCCGAGGCCATGCCGCCGATCAGGGCCATGGCGTCGGTCCAGACCACCAGCAGCGGCATCGAGATGGCCAGCGCGATCACCTTCGGCATGATCAGGCGGTAGCCGTGGGAGATGCCCATCACCAGCATGGCGTCGAGCTCCTCGGTCACGCGCATCACCCCCAGCTGCGCCGTGATCGAGGAACCGGAACGGCCGGCGACCAGGATCGCCGCCAGCAGCGGCCCGAGTTCGCGGATCACGCTCATGCCGAGGATGTTGACCAGGTAGATGTCGCCGCCGAACATGCGCAGCTGCTGGGCCGACAGGTAAGAGAGCACCACGCCGATCAGGAAACCCACCAGGGCCGTGATGCCCAGCGCCTGGAAGCCGGAATGATAGATGTTGGCCGAGATCTCGCGCCAGGGGCCGGTGGCCGGGCGGCGGATGAAGCGCCCGAGGTCTTGTACCAGGCGTCCGATCAGGGCGACGAAGCCGTGCAGGTGCTCGAAGAAGGTGAGCAGGCCCTGGCCCAGCACGATGATCCAGTTCAGCGCGCTGACGCGGGGGCGCGGCAGGTTGATCTGGCTGGCGTCCTCGATGCGCTTGAACAGGTCTTCCTGGCGCGGGTCGAGGCGCAGGCGGGCAGGGCGCTTCTTGCCCCAGGCGTTCCAGAACATCTGGGCGCCGATGTGGTCGATGCTGTCCACTTCGGTCAGGTCCCATTCGAGCTCGGACTGCTTCTTGAGGCTGGCCAGCGTGCGGTTGATCCCCTTGAGCAGGCCGCACCCGGTGAGGACGCTGACCTGCCAGACGCCGCTCGCCATGACAGATTGCCCCGCCCCGCCGGCGGATTTCTGGATGGTTAATATTGGCGGTTTATCAATCTGCATTATTGCAGTGTAAAAGGAATTGGCCGGTTTTGCATATTGGCGCTCCTGTAGAGTGCTCGGGCAGGTGGTCAGGCGGCCAGATGGCGCACCTGGCGCGCCGGCGCCGCCACCGGTTGGGCCGCTGCCTTGCTCTTGTGCGTGCCATCGACATTGCCGGCGTAGTCGCTGGCCAGCAGGGTGGCCGCGTCTTCCTGCGTCAGGCCGGTCATGACCAGCCATTCGGCCACCAGCTTGGCCAGGCGCTCGAGCGCGATGCGGTGGGTGGCGTCGGTCTTCGTGTAGATCCAGTCCGAGAAGGCCATGAAGTTTTCGAAAGGACGCGCGCCCAGCAATTGCCTGACCGTGTTGGCGAAGCGTCCCGAGTTGGCCACCAGGTCCCAGTAGCGGGCGAAGCGCACCAGGCGCTGCATGGTCGGGAAATCGATCAGGCTGGTCGCCAGCACCGTGTAGGGCGGATACGGGTCGTACACCATCTGGAACGGCCCGGTGTGGCGGATGATCGGCGTGCCGCGCAGGCGTTTCAGTATGCCGAACTGGATCTCGTGCGCGCCCAGGGCCACCAGCTGGTCGAAGCCGCGCGCGAAGCTGGCGATGTCTTCGCCCGGCAGGCCGGCGATCAGGTCGACGTGCAAATGGGCCTGCGATTGCGTGCACAGCCAGCGGATGTTGTCGGCCGCCTTCTCGTTGTTCTGCTTGCGGCTGACCAGCGCCTGCACCTCGGGATTGAAGCTCTGGATGCCGATCTCGAACTGCAGGGCGCCGGCCGGGAACCGCGCGATGGTCTCCTTCAGCGCTTCCGGCAAGTGGTCGGGCACCAGCTCGAAGTGGGCGTAGACCGGATCGTCCGGATTGGCCGCCAGCTTATCCAGGAAAAACTGCATGATGCGCTGGCTGGTCTTGACGTTCAGGTTGAAGGTGCGGTCGACGAACTTGAACAGGCGCGCGCCGCGGGCATACAAGACGTCGAGCTGGGCGAGGAAATCGTCGAGCGGGAAGGGCCAGGCGGTCTTGTCGAGCGAGGACAGGCAGAATTCGCACTTGAACGGGCAGCCGCGCGAAGCCTCGACGTAGATTGTGCGGTGCGCGATATCCTGCGCGCTATATAAAGAATAGGGCAGGGCGATTTCCGCAATCGGTGGCTGCACGCCGGCATGCACTTTCATGAGCGGCTTGGGGCCGTGCAGGATCTCGGCGCACAGCTTCGGGAAGGTGACGTCGCCCCAGCCGGTGACGACGTAGTCGGCCAGCCGGCAGATCTCCTGCTCCCCCGTTTCATACGAGACTTCGGGTCCGCCGAGCACGATCGTCACCTCGGGCGCGACGCGTTTCAGCATGGCGACGATCCTGGTCGTCTCTTCCACGTTCCAGATATAGACGCCGAAGCCGACGATGCGCGGCCGGCGCGCCAGCAGGCGCTCGACCACCTCGGTGGTCTTGGCGCCGATGACGAATTCCTGCAGTTCGGTCTCGGCCTGGAGCGGCCCCATGTTCGCCAGCAGGTAGCGCAGGCCCAGCGATGCGTGGGCGTAGCGGGCGTTCAGGGTCGATAGCAGGATGGTCATGGCAGCGGCAAATGGAGCAAAACAGCCATTTTACGCGTTGGCGCGGTCAGCAGCGCTGGCGTTGTGTGATATTGCCTGTTAGAATACGCGCCGGAATTCAGGAAGCCTGTTGCCCAGTTGTGGAACAGTTTTCCAGCAAGTTATGCCTGATGACCATAGCAAGTCGGTCCCACCCCTTCCCATCCCGAACAGGACCGTGAAACGACTTTGCGCCGATGATAGTGCTGCAACCAGTGTGAAAGTAGGTTATCGTCAGGCTAGTTA
>DOUW01000295.1 GCA_003520365.1 Massilia sp. | reverse complement strand
CGGCGTGGCGCCCTGCGACTGCAAATACGCCAGGGCGCCGCCCACGGCGGCGCTGCCCAGCAGCGCCAGCAGGGCCAGCGCCAGCAGAGTTCGCGCCCCCGCGGCACGCTTCACGTACCGGTCTTGATGTTGTGGCGGCTCATCAGGTCGTACATGGTCGGGCGGCTGATGCCGAGGATCTCGGACGCCTTGACGATGTTGCCGTCGACCCGGGCCAGGGCCTTGATGATGGCCTTGTACTCGGCTTCGTCGCGCACCTGGCGCAGGTTGATCGGCTCTTCTTCCAGCCCCTCGCCAGGCAGGCCGAGGTCGTCCGCCACGATGGTGTTCCCGTCGGCCATGATGACGGCGCGCTTGATGCAGTTTTCCATCTCGCGCACGTTGCCCGGCCAGGTATAGCCCTCGATCGCCGCGATCGCATCCGGCGCGAAATGCAGCGTGCCGCGCGACTCCTGGGCGCAGAATTTATTCTTGAAGTGGTGCGCCAGCAGGGCGGCATCGCCTTCGCGCTCGCGCAGCGGCGGGATCGTCACCACGATCTCGGACAGGCGGTAGTACAAGTCTTCGCGGAAGCGGCCGGTGGCGCACAGTTCTTTCAGCTTCTGGTGGGTCGCGCAGACGATGCGCACGTCGACCGGGATCTCCTCGTGGCCGCCGATGCGCTCGATCACGCGCTCCTGCAGGAAGCGCAGCAGCTTGGCCTGCAGCGGCATCGGCAAGTCTCCCACCTCGTCGAGGAAGAAGGTGCCGCCGTGGGCCAGTTCGACTTTGCCCTTGGTCTGCTTGGCGGCGCCGGTAAAGGCGCCCTTCTCGTAGCCGAACAGCTCGGATTCGAGCAGGTTCTCGGGAATGGCCGCGCAGTTGATCGCCATGAAGCGCTCCTTGGCGCGTGGGCTGAGTGCGTGCACGGCGCGCGCCAGCACCTCTTTGCCGGTGCCCGATTCGCCCAGCAGCATCACCGAGGCCGAGGTCGGCGCCACTTTCTCGACGCTGCGGCAGACCTTCAGCATCGAGGGCGCGCGCGAGATCACACCCGACATCGGCGAATCGGCCTGTTCGCGCTGCATGCGGCGGTTTTCCTGCTGCAGGTTGTGCAGGAAGAAGGCGCGCTGGATCACCAGGTTCAGCACCTCGGGGTCGCACGGCTTCTGGTGGAAATCGTAGGCGCCCAGGCCGATCGCCTTGACGGCGTTGGCATGGTCCTGGTTACCGGTCAGGACGATCACGCGCGTGTCCGGCGCCAGGGCCAGTATCTGCTGCAGGGTCGCCAGGCCCTCGGTCGAGCCGTCCGGGTCGGGCGGCAGGCCCAGGTCCATGGTGACCACCGCCGGCTCGTGGCGGCGGATCTGCGCCAGCGCGGCTTCACGGTCGCCGGCGACCACGACTTCATAGGCGTCCAGGCTCCACTTGAGCTGCTTCTGCAGGCCCGGGTCGTCTTCGATGATCAGGAGTTTCGGTTTGTTCTGTGTCACGGTGTTCCTCGCGTCAGGCTGCCCGTTCGACGAGCAGCGCATCCTGCCGGTACAGCGGCAGGATGACGTTGAAAGTAGTGCCGGACGAAGGCCTGCTGGAGACTTCCAGGCGCCCGCCCAGCTCGTTGATGTATTCGCGGCTCTCGAACACGCCGATGCCCATGCCCGCCGACTTGGTCGACTCGAAAGGCTTGAACAGGCGCTCGCGGATGAATTCCTCGCTCATGCCTTCGCCGGTGTCGACGATCTCGATCTGCACCGCCTCGCCGGCGCGCGCCAGGCGGATCGTCACGCTGCCGTCCTTCGGCGTGGCTTCGATCGCGTTCTGGATCAGGTGGCCCAGCACGCGCTCGAGACGCTCGCGGTCGGCCAGCACGCGCAGGCCGGCGTCGACCACCTCGAGCTGCGGACGCGGCACGAACGCGGCCTTCTGCGCCATCGCCTGGCGCACCACCGCGTCCACCGCCAGCGGCGCCGGCTTTTCCTGGAGGTCGGTGCGGCTCAGCTTCTGCAGCATCAGCTTCATCTTCTGCACCGACAGCGACACCGTTTCCAGCATGTCGGCCTGGAACTCGGGATTGTGCTTGTGCTTTTCGGCGTTGGCGTTCATCAGCGACAACTGCGAGACCAGGTTCTTCAGGTCGTGCACGACAAAGGTCGACATGCGGTTGAAGGACTCGAACTGGCGCGCCACCATCAGGGCGTTGGCCGCTTCCTGCTGCGCCAGGTAGCTGGCGGCCTGGCTGCCCGCGATGTCGAGCAAATCGATCACTTCCCAATTGAGCTTGATCGGGCTGCGCGCGGTCTGCAGCACCACGAAGCCGAACAGTCTGCTGTCCATCATCAGCGGCACCACCAGCCAGCCGCGCGGGTACTCGCGCAGCCACTGCGGCAATTCGAGGCCGTCGTATTTTTCCGGCTCGGTGACGACTTCGCCCAGGTCGATCACCCATTGCGTGCGCTCGAGGAAGCGGCACAGGGCCGAGTCGCCCGGCTCGACCGTGTCGATGCCCGGCACCTGCCAGGCGGCGACCGGTTCGAAGGCGCCGGATTCGCGCCGCTGCCACAACTGTCCGCCGGGGCTTTCGACCAGGGCCGCCACCGCCTGGATGGCGCGCTCGCCGAGGTTGTCGCCGCCTTCGGACAGGGTGCGCGTGAAACGCATCCATTCCTCGCGGTAGTCGTAGCCGTAGCTGTAGAAATGCTTGCTGATGAAGACCTTCAGCCAGGCGCGGAAGGTGCCCGAGAACAGGATCCCGGCCAGCAGCAGCAAGGCGCCGAACAGGAAGGTCACCTGCATCACGGTGCCCCAGTTGCCGCCGAAGTAGCGCAGGTAGTAGCCGGCCGAGCCCATCGCCAGCAGGTAGATGGCCGAACCGAACAGCGCCGCCGAATGGAACATGGCGCGGCGCGACACCGCCAGCGGCGAGCTCCAGGACTTGGCGCGCGTCATCGACAGCGCGATCAGCGGCACGGTCAACGCGTTGACGACGCCGCGCGCGGCCCAGATGTCGGGATCGACCTCGCGGAACAGCATCGCGTGGCTGTACAGATAAAAGTCGTAGGCGAACATGCCGCCGATGGCCAGGCAGACGAACTTGATGGCCCAGCGTTCCTGCGCGGTCTTGTTGCGGTAGGCCTGCTCGACCAGCAGCATGCCGCCGACCGCCTGCGCCACGCGCGCCGTCACCGGCAGCACCGAGTCGAGCAGGGCCAGGTCCCAGTGGCCGGCAAAGGCGGCGACCAGCGCCAGCAGGTAGCACACGGCGGCCACGAACAGCACCGGGCGCAGGCCGAAGGGCAGGCGGCTGCCCGGCTTGTGGTAGTCGCCCAGCAGCACC
>DOUW01000505.1 GCA_003520365.1 Massilia sp. | reverse complement strand
GGCACCACCGGCGGAGGCGCCGGCGCCGCGGCGAAGGGGGCATCCGTTGCCACCACCATGGCCGACGCCGACGCGGCCGTTGCCGCCGGCCAGGCCGACAAGGCCTACACCTTGCTCAAGGGTGCGGCCCAGGCCTTCCCGACCGACAAGACCCCTTGGGTGCGCATGGCGCAGATGCGCTTTGATGCCAAGGATTACGGCGAAGCGATCGTCAATGCGCAGGAAGCGCTGGAACGCGCTCCCGACGACACGCTGGCCCACAGCATCGCCGCGGTCAGCGGCCTGCGCGTGACGAGCAAGGCGCTGAACGACCTGACGCGCAAGAACAAGCTCGATGGCGACGTGAAGACGGAAGCGCAGGGCCTGGCCAAGCTGTTGCGGAGCAGCCTGGGCGAGGACGCGCTGGTGCCGACCAAGTCCAAGCCGCCTGCGAGGACACGGTCGTCGGCCTCGACGGCACAGCAGCCTCCCGCCAAGAACACCGTATCCTCCAACGACCCGTTCGGCGACCTCAAGTAAATCCCCGTGGACCGGCACGCGCCGGTCCGTCTTCCCCACCCTGGAGTCGACATGGCAAAAAGTGAAAGCGTGCAGAAACGCCTGCAGAAAGTGCGTGCGCCGCGCGTGCAGATGACCTACGACGTCGAGATCGGCGACGCCATCGAAAACAAGGAGCTGCCCTTCGTGGTCGGCGTGATCGGCGATTTCGGCGCCGACCCGAACGCCGAGAAGAAGCGCATCAAGGACCGCAAGTTCGTCAATGTCGACGCCTCCAACTTCGACGAGGTGCTGGGCGGGATCGCCCCCGCCACCCAGTTCCGCGTCGAGAACCACCTGACGGAAGAGGGCGGCCAGTTCGGCGTGCAACTGCAGTTCCGCGAGATGGCCGACTTCCGGCCCGAGGCCGTGGTGCAGCAGGTCGCGCCGCTCAAGGGCTTGCTGGACGCGCGCACCAAGCTGGCCGACCTGCGCAACAAGCTGGCCGGCAACGACAAGCTCGACGACATCCTCAGCGAAGTCCTGGGCAATACCGAAAAACTCGACAGCCTGCGCAAGACGGAGGACAAATAAATGGCGGCGATCCTCGAACAGGCAGCCAAACCGGCGCAGGCAGTGGAACTGGACACGTCACTGCTCGACCAGATCGTCGAGCAAAGCCGCGTGGCCACCTCGAGCAGCGAACACGAGCGCGCACGCGACCTGATCTCGGAACTCGTGACCCAGGTGATGTCGGGCACGATGGTGGTCTCGAACAACCTGTCGGCGATGATCGACGCGCGCCTGGCGGAACTGGACCGCATGATCTCGACCCAGCTCTCGGCCATCATGCACGCGCCCGAGTTCCAGAAGCTCGAGCGCAGCTGGACCGGCCTGCAGTACCTGGTCAAGAATTCGTCGACCGGCGCCGGCCTGCAGATCCGCATGCTCAACGCCAGCAAGCGCGAGCTGGTAAAAGACTTCCAGGGCGCGCTCGAATTCGACCAGAGCTCGCTCTTCAAGAAGATCTACGAAGAGGAATTCGGCACCTTCGGCGGCGCGCCCTACGGTGCCCTGATCGGCGACTTCGAGATGAGCCGCCAGCCCGAGGACATGTACTTCCTCGAACAGATGTCGCACGTGGCCGCCGCAAGCCACGCGCCTTTCATCACGTCAAGCGCGCCGGAACTGTTCGGCATCGACAGCTTCGGCGACCTCGGCAAGCCGCGCGACCTGGCGAAGGTCTTCGACACCGTCGAATACGCGAAGTGGAAGGCGTTCCGCGAATCGGAAGACGCGCGCTACGTCGGCCTGACCCTGCCGCGCTTCCTCGGGCGCCTGCCTTTCAACCCGGTCGACGGCCAGACCACCGAAGGCTTCAACTACGTCGAGGACGTGGACGGCACCGACCACAACAAGTACCTGTGGTGTAACGCCGCCTACGCCTTCGCATCGAAGCTGACGCGCGCCTTCGAGGACTATGGCTGGTGCGCGGCGATCCGTGGCGTGGAAGGCGGCGGCCTGGTCGAGAACCTGCCGACCCACACCTTCAAGACCGACGAAGGCGAGGTGGCGCTGAAATGCCCGACCGAGGTCGCGATCACCGACCGCCGCGAAAAGGAACTGTCGGACCTTGGCTTCATCTCCCTGGTCCATTGCAAGAACACCTCGTATGCCGCCTTCTTCGGCGCCCAGTCGGCGCAGAAGGCGAAAAAGTACAACAACGAGGCGGCCAACGCCAACGCCATGCTGTCCTCGCAGCTGCAGTACATCTTCGCGGTCTCGCGCATCGCCCACTACATGAAGGCCATGATGCGCGACAAGATCGGCAGCTTCGCCGCCGCATCCAACGTCGAGGATTACCTGAACCGCTGGCTGACCCAGTACGTGCTCCTCGACGACAACGCCAGCCAGGAACAGAAGGCCCAGTTCCCGCTGCGCGAGGCGAGCGTGCAGGTGTCCGAAGTGCCGGGCCGCCCGGGTTGCTACCGCGCGGTGTCCTTCCTGCGCCCGCACTTCCAGCTCGATGAATTGTCCGTTTCGCTCCGACTGGTCGCGGAGTTGCCGCAGTCGACCAAAAGCTGATCCACCATTAACCTGAAAACTGGAGTAAACAAAAATGGCAATTGACGTGTACCTGCAGATCGACGGCATCAAGGGCGAATCGATGGACGACAAGCACAAGGACTGGATCGAGTGCACCTCCGTCACCTGGGGCGTGAAGCAACCGCGCTCGGCCACCGCGTCGACCGGCGGCGGCCACACCGCCGAGCGCTGCGAGCACGAGGAAGTCGTGATCGACAAGCTGGCCGACCTGTCCTCGCCGGTCCTGCTGCAGACCTGCTCGGCCGGCAAGACCATCCCGAAAGCCAAGCTGGAATTCATGCGCGCGGACGGCCAGGGCGAGCGCATCAAGTACTTCGAGATCGAACTGGAGAACGTCCTGATCGGCGCCATCAAGCCGAAGGTCGAGGAAGGCGCGATCATCCAGGAAAAGGTCGGCCTGAAATTCTCGAAGATCAAATGGAAGTACACCCAGCAGAAGGTGACCGGCGGCGCCGGCGGCAACACCTCGGGCGGCTGGGACCTGGCCGCCAACAAGATCGTCTAAGCCCAGGACGACGCAAGCCCCATCGTAGAAGAACCGGCGGACCGTGCGGCGCTGTCGCATGGTCCGCCTCACGTAGCACGACTCTCCTTCCAGGACCGACCCATGAACGGCTTCATACCCGGGGTGCTCGACCGCCTGATGGACGAGCGCCGGGAAGCGGGCGCCGCCAACCCGCGCCTGACGATCGAGCAGATCAAGGACCTGGTGGCGCGCGACCTCGAAGCGCTGCTCAATACGCGCATCGCGCTGGCGCCGGGGATCTTCGACGACCACCCGCAGGCACGCGCATCGATCCTCAACTACGGCCTGGCCGACTTTGCCGCCTTCTGCCTGAGCAGCGCGGAAGACCGCGCCGCGATCTGCGCCAGCATCAAGACCGCCATCGAAACCCACGAACCGCGCCTGAAGGACGTCAGCGCCACCCTGGTGCCGGTGCCCGGCAGCGTCAACCGGCTCGATTTCGTCATCAACGCACGCCTGGCCCTGTTCGACAGCGGCGACACGGTCAACTTCAGCGCCGTGCTCCAGCCCTCGTCGCTGCACTACGCGGTGGGGCGCGCGGCGCGCCCGCGCGGGCCGGACGGCAAGCGCTAGCGCCATCTACCGACACAAAGGATGCGACACGAATGGACATCAACCTCAAGACCCTGATCGGCAAACTGAACGACGCCTCGCGCATGGCGGCCACGCGCGCTGCCAACATCTGCGTCGGGCTGGGCCAGTACGAAGTCGACATCGAGCACGTGTTCCTGGCCCTGCTGGAGCAGCCGGACTGCGATGTTGTCGTGGCCGCGCGCGCCTGCGACATCAGTCTCTCCGCCCTGGAGGACGACTTGCGGCGCGAAGTCGCGCGCTTCGCCACCGGCAGCGCGCGCACGCCGGTGTTCTCGAAGCACCTGCCGCTACTGTTCGAACATGCCTGGCTGATCGCCTCGCTCGGCAACGGCCAGCCGAACATGATCCGCAGCGGCCACCTGCTGCTGGCGCTGCTCACCGAACCGGGCCTGGCCCAGCTGGCCCAGCGTGGCTCGCGCCTGTTCGCCGAGTTCCCGCTGGAGCGCCTGAAGCACGACTTCGACCGGCTTACGCGCGGTTCGAAGGAAGCCGTCGCGGCAGCGGCCGCACCGGCGCAGGGGACGGGCGACCCGGTCGGCGAACTCGAAGCCAAGGCAGCCGGCAGGACGCCGGCGCTGGACCAGTTCACCACCTGCCTGACCGAGCGCGCGCGCCAGGGCAAGGTCGACCCGGTGATCGGGCGCGACCCCGAGATCCGCCAGGCCATCGACATCCTGATGCGGCGCCGCCAGAACAACCCGATCCTGACCGGCGAGGCCGGCGTCGGCAAGACCGCCGTGGTCGAAGGCCTGGCGCTGCGCATCGCGCAAGGCGACGTGCCCGAGGTGCTGCGCGGGGTCGAGATCCACACGCTGGACATGGGCCTGCTGCAGGCCGGCGCCAGCGTCAAGGGCGAATTCGAGAATCGCCTGAAGAACGTGATCGACGAGGTGAAGAAAAGCCCGCACGCGATCATCCTCTTCATCGACGAAGCCCACACGATGATCGGCGCCGGCGGCACGGCCGGCCAGAACGACGCCGCCAACCTGCTCAAACCCGCGCTGGCGCGCGGCGAGCTGCGCACCATCGCCGCCACCACCTGGGGCGAGTACAAGAAATACTTCGAGAAGGACGCGGCGCTGGCGCGGCGCTTCCAGGTGATCAAGGTCGAGGAACCCGACGAGGAAACCGCCTGCGCCATGCTGCGCGCGATGGCGCCGCTGATGGAAAAGCACTTCGGGGTGCGGGTCTACGACGAAGCCATCACCGAGGCGGTGCGGCTGTCGCATCGCTACATCAGCGGCCGCCAGCTGCCGGACAAGGCGATCAGCGTGCTCGATACCGCCTGCGCCAAGGTGGCGCTGGGGCAGAGCGCCACGCCGGCGTTGCTGGAAACCTGCACCCGCGCCATCGAGCAGCTCGACGCCCGGGCCGCGGCGCTGGCGCGCGAACAGAGCGCCGGCATGGATCATGGCGCGACACTGGCGCAGTTGCGCGACGAACGCGCCGTGCAGGTGGCCGAGCAGGATCGCCTGCAGGCGCGCTGGCAGAAGGAGCATGCGCTGACCGCCGAGATCGCGGCGCTGCGCGCCGAACTGGAGGCGGGCCGGGGCGACAGCGCACCGATGCGCGCGTTGCTGGAAGAACTGCGCACGCTGCAGGGCGAGGCGCCGCTGGTGCCGGTACAGGTCGACGGCCATACGGTGGCCGCCATCGTCGCCAGCTGGACCGGCATTCCGCTGGGGCGCATGGTCAAGGACGAGATCAAGACCGTGCTGCAGCTGCAGTCGCTGCTGGACGAGCGCATCCTCGGCCAATCGCATGCGACGGCCGTGGTCGCGCAGCGCGTGCGCACCGCGCGCGCCAACCTGGACGATCCGAACAAGCCGAAGGGCGTGTTCCTGTTCGTCGGCACCTCGGGCGTGGGCAAGACCGAGACCGCGCTGGCCCTGGCCGATTTGCTGTACGGCGGCGAGCGCAAGCTGGTGACGATCAACATGAGCGAATACCAGGAAGCGCACAGCGTGTCCGGCCTGAAGGGCTCGCCCCCGGGCTACGTCGGCTACGGAGAAGGCGGCGTGCTGACCGAGGCGGTGCGGCGCAATCCCTACAGCGTGGTGCTGCTGGACGAGGTCGAGAAGGCGCATCCGGACGTGCTGGAACTCTTCTTCCAGGTGTTCGACAAGGGTGTGCTGGACGACGCCGAAGGACGCCAGATCGACTTTCGCAACACGATCATCATCCTGACCTCGAACACGGCGTCGAGCACGATGATGCAGGCCTGCCTGAACAAGAGCGGGGCCGAGCTGCCGAAACCCGACCAGCTGGCCGAGCTGATCCGCCCGCAGCTGATGAAGCAGTTCAAGCCGGCCTTCCTGGGGCGGCTGGCGGTGGTGCCGTTCTACCCGATCAACGACGAGGTGCTGGCGAATATCATCCGGCTCAAGCTGAACCGGATCGCCAAGCGCGTGCGCGACAACCACCAGGCCAGCTTCGAGTACGACGACGCCCTGGTGAACGCGGTGCTGTCGCGCTGCACCGAGGTCGACTCCGGCGCGCGCAACGTCGACACCATCCTGAACGGCACGCTGCTGCCCGAGATCGCCGACACCGTGCTGGCGCGCATGGCCGAGGGCGGCGCCATCGCGCGCATCAAGGTCGGCGCGACCAAGGCCGGCCGCTTCAGGTACGCGATCGAGCCGGCATAAGGAGGCGTCATGAGCACGCTCGAACAACTGTTGAAGCCGATCAGCGAGGCGGTGCCCTGCGGCGAGGACATGGCGTTCTCGCCCGAGCTCGACGCCATCGCCCAGGCGAGGAAGGCCGACGACCCGTCGCTGGAGCAGGGCGCCTGGGTTACCACCTTGAAGGAGGCGGACTGGAAGTTCGTCGCCAAGCGTTGCGCGGCCCTGATCGAGACGCGCAGCAAGGACCTGCAGCTGGCGGTCTGGCTGGCCGAGGCGAATGCGAAAACGGCCGGGCTGCGCGGCCTGGGCGAGGCGCTGGAACTGATTGCCGCGCTGTGCGAACGCTACTGGGACGGGCTGTATCCGCTGCCCGACGAAGACGGGTTCGAGCGGCGCATCGGCAACCTGAGCTGGATCGCGGCGCGCGTGCCGCAGCTGGCCGCCGAGTGTCCGGTCACCGAAGGCGCGGCCTTCTCGATGCGCGACATCGAAACGGCGCGCACGCATGGCGCGGACGCCATCGCCGACATCGAAGCCGCGCGCAAGCGCACCTCGAAGGCCTTCTACGCGGCCCTGGTGGCCGACGGCACGTACTGCCTGGACGTTCTCGTCGCGCTGGAACAGGCGGTCGATGCGCGCCTCGGCGCGGATGGGCCGAGCTTCGGCAACGCGCGATCGGCGCTGCAGAACCTGGTGCACTTCGCGACGCCGGCGGCGGGC
>DOUW01000017.1 GCA_003520365.1 Massilia sp. | reverse complement strand
CGCCGCGGCGACACCGAGGCCGAGGCCGCGGGCGCTCCCGTGCCGGCTTCGGCGCCCGCCGCTGCTCCTGCTCCTGCTCCGGCTCCTTCCGCCGCCGGCGGAGCCGCCAAATGAAGGGCTTCAACCTGTCGCGCTGGGCGCTCGAGAACATCCCGCTGACGCGCTTCCTGATCGCCGCGCTGCTGCTCGGCGGGATCTTCAGCTACCAGAAGCTGGGCCAGGACGAGGACCCGCCGTTCACCTTCCGCGCCATGGTGGTGCGCGCCATCTGGCCCGGTGCGACCGCGGTGCAGATGGCCGAGCAGGTCACCGACAAGCTGGAAAGGAAGCTCCAGGAAACCCCCCACGTCGACAAGATCCGCAGCTTCTCGAAACCGGGCGAGACCACCATCATCCTCGAGCTGCGCGAGTCGACGCCGCCGAAGGACGTGCCGGATTCCTGGTACCAGGTGAGGAAGAAGATCGGCGACATCGCCGGCACCCTGCCGCAGGGCGTGATCGGTCCTTTCTTCAACGACGAATTCGGCGACACCTACGGCTCGATCTTCGCGCTCTCGGGCGACGGCTTCACCTATGCCGAGATGAAGGATTACGCCGACTTCGTGCGCCAGCAGCTGCTCGGCGTGCCGCTGGTGGCCAAGGTCGAGCAGTTCGGAGTGCAGAACGAGAAGGTCAACATCCTGTTCTCGAACAAGAAGTTCGCCCAGCTGGGCGTGCCCTTCGAGCAGATCGTCAACCAGATCGCGACCCAGAACCAGGTCGAGGCGGCCGGCGTCCTGGTCACCCCGACCGACAACCTGCAGGTGCGCGTCACCGGCGCCATCCGCACCACGCGCGAGCTGGAAGACCTGCAGCTGCGCGCCGGGAACACCACCTTCCGCCTGGGCGACTTCGCACAGGTCAAGCGCGAATACCAGGATCCGCCGACCGATAAAATGCGCTTCAACGGCAAGGAAGTGATCGGCCTGGGCGTGTCGATGGAGAAGGGCGGCAATATCATCGCGCTGGGCGAGTCGCTGGACGAGACGGTGGCGCGGATCCGCGCCCAGCTCCCGGTCGGCATCGAACTGGAACGCGTGTCGAACCAGCCGCAGGCGGTCACCGCCTCGGTCAACGAATTCATGCACGTGCTGGTCGAGGCCGTGGTCATCGTGCTGGCGGTGAGTTTCCTGGCGCTCGGCCTGCACACCAAGCCGAAGCTGCGCATCGACGTGCGGCCCGGCATGGTGGTGGCGCTGACCATCCCGCTGGTGCTGGCGATCACCTTCCTCTTCATGCGCATGCTCGACATCTCGCTGCACAAGGTCTCGCTCGGCGCCCTGATCATCGCCCTCGGCCTCCTGGTCGACGACGCCATCATCGCGGTCGAGATGATGGTGCGCAAGATGGAGGAGGGCCTGTCGCGCTTCGAGGCGGCAACCTTCGCCTACACCTCGACCGCGATCCCGATGCTGACCGGGACCCTGATCACGGCCGCCGGCTTCCTGCCGATCGGCCTGGCGAAATCGGCGGCGGGCGAGTACACCTTCTCGATGTTCTCGGTGAACGCGATCGCCCTCATCGTGTCGTGGGTGGTGGCGGTCACCTTTACGCCCTACATCGGTTTCCTGCTGCTGAAGGTGACGCCGCACGGCCACGCCCAGTCCTCGCACGATGTGTTCGACACCCCGGGCTTCCGCCGTTTCCGCCGCCTGGTGTCCTGGTGCGTCGAGTTCCGCTGGACCACGATCGTGCTCAGCCTGGCGGTGTTCTTCCTCGGCGTGTTCGGTTTCAAGTTCATCGAGAAGCAGTTCTTCCCGGATTCGAGCCGCCCCGAGCTGATGGTCGAGATGTGGCTGCCGGAAGGCACCAGCTTTGCCGCCAACGAGGCGCTGGTGAAGAAGTTCGAGACCTTCGTGCGCAAGCAGCCGGAGGTGGAAAGCATCACGAGTTATGTCGGCACCGGCAGCCCGCGCTTCTACCTGCCGCTGGACCAGATCTTCCCGCAGTCGAACGTCTCGCAGTTCGTGGTGCTGCCGAAGGACGTCGCCCAGCGCGAGGCGCTGCGCGTGAAGATCCAGGACGTCTTCCGGAACGAATTCCCCGAGGTGCGCGGCCGCGTCAAGCTGCTGCCGAACGGGCCGCCGGTGCCGTATCCGGTGCAGTTCCAGGTGGCCGGTCCGGACATCGGCGTGGTGCGCGGCCTGGCCGACCAGGTCAAGGACGTGCTGCGCGCGAACCCGAACGCGGTCGGCGTCAACGACAATTGGAACGAATCGGTGAAGGTGCTGCGCCTCGACCTCGACCAGGATAAATTGCGGGCCCTGGGCGTGACCTCGCAATCGGTGCGGCGCGCCGTGAACACCGTGCTGTCGGGGACCACCGTCGGCCAGTTCCGCGAGACCAACGAACTGATCGACATCGTGGTGCGCCAGCCGGTCGAGGAGCGCTCGACCATCACGGTGCTGCGCGATACGAATATCCCGACCGCATCGGGCCGTTCGGTGACCATCGGCCAGGTGGCGCGCGTCGAATTCGTATGGGAGCCGGGCGTGGTCTGGCGCGAGGGCCGCGAGTGGGCGATCATGGTCCAGTCCGACGTGGTCGACAGCATCCAGGGCCCGACCGTCTCGACCCAGGTCGGCGAGCAGCTGGCCGCCCTGCGCGCCCAGCTGCCGGCCGGCTACCGCATCACGCTCGAAGGCGCGGCCGCCGACAGTTCGGAAGCCGAGGCCTCGATCTCGGCCAACGTGCCGCTGGTGCTGTTCATCGTGTTCACGCTGCTGATGCTGCAGCTGCACAGCTTCTCGCGCTCGCTGCTGGTGTTCCTGACCGGTCCGCTGGGCGTGGCCGGCGCCGCGATGGCGCTCTTGATCCTCGATCGCCCGTTCGGCTTCGTCGCGAACCTGGGTGTGATCGCGCTGTTCGGCATGATCATCCGCAACTCGGTGATCCTGGTCGACCAGATCGAGCAGGACATCAAGGGCGGCGCCGAGGCCTGGGACGCGATCGTCGAGGCCGCGGTGCGCCGCTGCCGGCCGATCCTGCTGACGGCCGCCGCCGCGGCGCTGGCCATGATCCCACTGTCGCGCTCGGTGTTCTGGGGGCCGATGGCGGTGGCGATCATGGGCGGGCTGCTGGTGGCGACCGCGCTGACCCTGCTGTTCCTGCCGGCGCTGTATGCGGCGTGGTTCAGGGTCAAGAAGCCGGTGGCTTGAGCGGAAGAGGGCGCGCTTCGATGGTTGGGGCGCGCCTTTTGGTGGGTTCGAGAACCCACCCTACGGGTAAACGATATCGGGGGCGTTCGGGCGTGCGTGAGCGCTATACAGCGTGGACTCGGGAGTCCACCCTACGAAACTCCGCAGTTGTAGGGTGGACACCTGTGTCCACGCTGTCTCATCGCCAGATCAGAGCCAACACCGTAGGGTGGGTTCTCGAACCCACGCGGTTTCAACGGCAAAGCAGGCGCGGCTCCATTCCGAATTTTGTGCGCCGCAATCTGCAAAAACCGGCCCACGCCCCGGGCTTGCCACAAAATTCACTCCTCTCGTGTCAGAAAATCCAGTAAAATACCGGGTTGAAGTTGTAGCCCCTAGACAAAGGAGTGCAGGGCGGCCGGTTTCACTGTCGGGCGCCCTTTGTTTTTGTGGCAATATGCAATCCTGAGCGAGGATGGCGAAATTGGTAGACGCACCAGGTTTAGGTCCTGACGCCAGCAATGGTGTGGGGGTTCGAGTCCCCCTCCTCGCACCACGAATAATTATTTTTTTGGACGATTTTTACGATGGCAACTGCAGTCGAAACCCTGGGTAAACTCGAGCGTCGCTTGACGATCACTTTTCCGCTGAGCGACGTCCGTACGGAAGTTGAAAAACGCCTGAAAAAGCAGGCCAAGACCGCCAAGGCCCCTGGCTTCCGTCCGGGCAAAGTGCCGCTGAAAATGGTCGCAGCCCAGTACGGCTACCAGATCGAGACCGACGTGCTGAACGACCGCGTCGGCCGCGCCTTCAACGACGCCGCCAACGAGAACCAGCTGCGCGTTGCCGGTTTCCCGAAAATCGAGCCGAAGCAGGACGCACCGGAAGGCATGCTGGCTTTCGACGCCACCTTCGAAGTGTTCCCGGAAGTCGTGATCGGCGACCTGGCCGGCGTTGACATCGAAACCGTCTCGACCGAAGTCACCGACGCCGAGATCGACAAGACCATCGACATCCTGCGCAAGCAGCGCGTGCACTACCACACCAAGGGCGAAGCCGGCGAGCACGGCGACGGCGGCGAAGCCGTTGCCGCCAACGGCGACCGCGTGACCGTCGACTTCGTCGGTAAGATCGACGACGTCGAGTTCGCCGGCGGCAAGGCCGAGGACTACGCGTTCGTGCTGGGCGAAGGCCGCATGCTGCCGGAATTCGAAGCCGCCACCATCGGCCTGAAAGTCGGCGAAAGCAAGACCTTCCCGCTGGCCTTCCCCGAGGATTACCACGGCAAGGACGTGGCCGGCAAGACCGCCGAGTTCACCATCACCCTGAAGAACCTGGAATGGGCGCACCTGCCGGAAGTCGATGCCGAGTTCGCCAAGTCGCTGGGCATCGAAGACGGTTCGATCGAAAAGATGCGCGCCGACATCAAGACCAACCTGGAGCGTGAAGTCAACGCCCGCATCAAGGCCCGCAACAAGGAAGCCGTGATGGACGCCCTGGTCAAGGTCACCGAGATGGACGTGCCGAAGGTCATGATCGAGCAGGACTCCGAGCGCCTGGCCGAGCAGACCCGCCAGGACATGGCCCAGCGCGGCATGGACGTGAAGAGCCTGCCGTTCCCGCCGGAACTGTTCGCCGAAAAGGCCGAGCGCCGCGTGCGCCTGGGCCTGATCCTGTCGAAGCTGGTCGCCGACAACAAGCTGGAAGCCACCCAGGACCAGGTCAAGGCCCAGATCGAAGACTTCGCGCAGAGCTACGAAGATCCGAAGGAAGTGCTGAAGTACTACTACAGCGACCGTCGCCGCCTGGGCGAAGTGGAAGCCCTTGTATTGGAAGAAAACGTCGTCAACTATGTACTTGGCAAGGCGAAGGTCGGCACCAAGGCCATCGCTTTCGATGAATTGATGGGTAGCAACCCACAGGCTTAAGGAACTGGGTAGGCTGGATCTTTCGAGCCTACCCGTGCAAGCCCTTATCTAAGCCTTTTTTACAAGGAAACGAGACAGGTATGAACCGTAATCCGGCATTGGACACCCAAGCACTCGGCCTCGTGCCGATGGTAGTTGAGCAAAGCGGCCGCGGCGAGCGCGCGTATGACATCTACTCGCGCCTGCTCAAGGAGCGCGTGATTTTCCTCGTCGGTCCTGTCAACGACCAGATGGCCAACCTGATCGTTGCCCAGCTGCTGTTCCTGGAAAGCGAGAATCCAGACAAGGACATCTCGCTGTACATCAACTCGCCGGGCGGCTCGGTCTCGGCAGGCCTGGCGATCTTCGACACGATGAACTTCATCAAGCCGGACGTCTCCACCCTGTGCACCGGCCTGGCGGCGTCGATGGGCGCCTTCCTGCTGGCGGCCGGCGCGAAGGGCAAGCGTTTCTCGCTGCCGAACTCGCGCGTGATGATTCACCAGCCGTCCGGCGGTTCGCAGGGCATGGCCTCGGACATCGAGATCCAGGCCAAGGAAATCCTGTACCTGCGCGAGCGCCTGGCGCGCATCATGGCCGAGAACACCGGCCAGAGCATCGAGCAGATCCACAAGGATACCGACCGCGACCGCTTCATGTCGGCCGAGGAGGCGCTGGAATACGGCATGATCGACAAGGTCTTGACCAACCGCGCTTGAGGCATCCCACAAGGTGTTGCTGAAAAACGCCCGGGCGCAAACACGTTCGGGCGTTTGTTTTTTATTTCGGGTAGCATGGCGGTGTGCGCGGTCGTGTTGCGTGCCCCGTAATCGTTATTCTCATAGCAAATTACTAAATACCTGCCCCCATGTCTGACAAAAAATCCTCCAGCGGCGAAAAGCTTCTGTACTGCTCGTTTTGCGGCAAGAGTCAGCACGAGGTGAAGAAACTCATCGCAGGACCTTCGGTCTTCATCTGCGACGAGTGCATCGACCTGTGCAATGACATCATCCGCGACGAGACCTCGAACGTCGAATCGGTGGCGGGCGCCAAGTCCGACCTGCCGACACCGCACGAGATCGCCGAACTGCTCGATCAGTACGTGATCGGCCAGCAAACAGCGAAGCGCATCCTGTCTGTCGCTGTTTACAACCATTACAAACGTCTGAAGCACCTCGGCAAGAAGGACGACGTCGAACTGGCCAAGAGCAACATCCTGCTCGTCGGCCCGACCGGTTCCGGCAAGACGCTGCTGGCGCAGACGCTGGCGCGCATGCTGAACGTGCCGTTCGTGATCGCCGATGCCACCACGCTGACCGAAGCCGGCTACGTGGGTGAAGACGTCGAGAACATCATCCAGAAGCTGCTGCAAAGCTGCAACTACGAAGTCGAGAAGGCCCAGCGCGGCATCGTCTACATCGACGAAATCGACAAGATCTCGCGCAAGTCCGACAATCCGTCGATCACCCGCGACGTCTCGGGCGAAGGCGTGCAGCAGGCCCTGCTGAAGCTGATCGAGGGCACCATGGCCTCGGTGCCGCCGCAGGGCGGGCGCAAGCATCCGAACCAGGACTTCGTCCAGATCGACACGACCAACATCATGTTCATCTGCGGCGGCGCCTTCGACGGCCTGGCCAAGATCGTGCAGAACCGTTCGGAAAAGTCGGGCATCGGTTTCGCGGCCAGCGTCAAGAGCCAGTCGCAGCGCTCGAACAGCGAGATCATGATGGAAGCCGAGCCGGAAGACCTGATCAAGTTCGGCCTGATTCCGGAACTTGTCGGCCGTCTGCCTGTCGTAGCTACCCTGAACGAATTGACGGAAGAAGCGCTGATCCAGATCCTGATCGAGCCGAAGAACGCGCTCATCAAGCAGTACTCGAAACTGCTGGAAATGGAAGGCGCCGAACTGGAAATCCGCCCGGCGGCCCTGCACGCGATCGCCAAGAAGGCGCTGGCGCGCAAGACCGGCGCACGCGGCCTGCGTTCCATCCTGGAGCACGCGCTGCTCGACGTCATGTACGAACTGCCAAGCCAGCAGAACGTCGTGAAGGTCGTGATCGATGAAAATACGATCACGAACGGTGCAAAACCACTGCTGATTTACAGCGAAAGCGCAAAGGCTTCGGGCGAAAACTAAAAAATTCCGCGCGGAAACCACAAAAGCGCTTGTGCGCCCGATGCTTGGCGGTACAATTTACCTCAATAAAAGCATCGGGCTTCAATCGAAAAGCCACTCGCGACCACGGTCGCGTGGTGGCTTTTTTTATTTCAGACTGGGATTTTATTGGAACGGCCAGCTTGCATTTCGCGAAAGCCTTTTTAATTCGAAGAAATATGCGTTGACCGGTCTTGAGTTTTCACCGTGTGCGCCCAACATCGTTTACACGCTTTTTATAAGGTATGCCATGACAACTTCCAAATTAACCGAGCAAACGACGCTGCCCCTCCTGCCGTTGCGCGACGTGGTCGTGTTTCCCCATATGGTGATACCCCTGTTCGTTGGTCGCCCGAAATCGATCAAGGCCCTCGAGGCTGCGATGGAGCAGGGCAAGAGCATCATGCTCGCCGCCCAGAAGGCTGCCGCCAAAGACGAACCTTCCGCATCCGACATTTATGAGATCGGCTGCGTTGCCAACATCCTGCAAATGCTGAAGCTGCCCGACGGCACCGTGAAGGTGCTGGTGGAAGGCGCCCAGCGTGCCCGTATCGATCACATCACGGACGCGCCGACCCACTTCGTGGCCGACCTGACCCCGCTGCGTTCGGAAATCGGCGACGACTCCGAAGTCGAGGCGATGCGCCGCGCGATCGTCCAGCAGTTCGACCAGTACGTCAAACTGAACAAGAAGATCCCGCCGGAGATCCTGGCATCGCTGGCCGGCATCGACGACGCCGGCCGCCTGGCCGACACGGTCGCTGCCCACCTGCCGCTGAAGCTCGAGCAGAAGCAGGTGATCCTCGAGATCTTCAACGTCGCCAAGCGCCTCGAGCACCTGCTCGGCCAGCTTGAAGGCGAACTCGACATCCTGCAGGTCGAGAAGCGCATCCGTGGCCGCGTCAAGCGCCAGATGGAAAAGTCGCAGCGCGAGTACTACCTGAACGAACAGGTCAAGGCCATCCAGAAGGAACTGGGCGAAGGCGAAGACGGCGCCGACATCGACGAGCTCGAGAAGAAGGTGATCGCCGCCAAGATGCCGAAGGAAGCCCTGGACAAGGCCACCGCCGAGATCAAGAAGCTCAAGCTGATGTCGCCGATGTCGGCCGAAGCCACCGTCGTGCGCAACTACATCGACACCCTGGTGTCGCTGCCGTGGAAGAAGAAGTCGAAGGTCGCGAACGACCTGGCCAATGCCGAGAAGGTGCTGGAAGCCGAGCACTACGGCCTCGACAAGATCAAGGAACGCATCCTGGAGTACCTCGCGGTGCAGCAGCGCGTCGACAAACTGAAGGCGCCGATCCTGTGCTTCGTCGGTCCGCCGGGCGTCGGTAAAACCTCGCTGGGCCAGTCCATCGCCCGCGCCACGAACCGCAAGTTCGTGCGCATGGCCCTGGGCGGCGTGCGCGACGAGGCCGAGATCCGCGGCCACCGCCGTACCTACATCGGCTCGATGCCGGGCAAAGTGCTGCAATCGCTGGCGAAAGTCGGCGTGCGCAACCCGCTGTTCNNCTCGACGAGATCGACAAGATGGGCGCGGATTTCCGCGGCGACCCGTCGTCGGCCCTGCTCGAGGTGCTGGATCCGGAACAGAACCACACCTTCTCGGACCACTACCTGGAAGTCGACTTTGACCTGTCGGACGTGATGTTCGTGGCGACCTCGAACTCGTTCAACATCCCGCCGGCCCTGCTGGACCGGATGGAAGTGATCCGCCTGTCGGGTTACACCGAGGACGAGAAGACCAACATCGCCCAGCGCTACCTGTTGCCGAAGCAGGTCAAGGCGAACGGCCTGAAGGACGACGAGATCAAGGTGGAAGAAGCCGCGATCCGCGACATCATCCGCTACTACACCCGC
>DOUW01000095.1 GCA_003520365.1 Massilia sp. | reverse complement strand
ACGGGGTCGGTTCGAGGCCGCGCTCGGTGCGCAGCCAGTTGACGGCCGCGGCCAGGTCGGGCGCGGTGTCGGCCAGGGTGCCGTCGAGGTCGAACAGGACGGCGCGCGGGGCCGGCATCACAGCAAGGGAACTCATGGTCGGGAATCGTTCAGTCGAGCGGTCGGGTGCACGCCACCATGTAGTTCACGTCGGTGTCGTTGTTGAGCGAGTAGATCTTGGTGAGCGGGTTGTAGCTCAGGCCCTTCATGCCGTCGACCTGCAGGCCAGCGGCGCGGGCGAACTGCGACAGCTCGGCCGGCGTGATGAACTTGCCGTAGTCGTGGGTGCCGCGCGGCAGCATGCGCAGCACGTATTCGGCGCCGATCACGGCCAGCAGGTAGGCCTTCGGATTGCGGTTGATGGTCGAGAAGAAGACCTTGCCGCCCGGCTTCACCAGCGTGGTGGCAGCGCGCACGATCGAGGCCGGGTCGGGTACGTGCTCGAGCATTTCCATGCAGGTCACGACGTCGAACTGGCCCGGCTCGGCCGCTGCCATCTCTTCGGCCGCGATGTGCTTGTAGCGCACTTCGACGCCCGACTCCAGGCTGTGCAGGTCGGCCACTTTCAGGGCCTTTTTCGACAGGTCGATGCCGGTGACTTTCGCGCCCTTGCGCGCCATCGATTCGGACAGCACGCCGCCGCCGCAACCGATGTCGATCACGTTCTTGCCGGCCAGCGGCGCGCGCGCGTTGATCCATTCAAGGCGCAGCGGGTTGATTTCGTGGAGCGGGCGAAATTCGGAAGTCGGGTCCCACCAGCGGTGGGCCAGTTCGCTGAATTTCGAGATTTCAAGAGGGTCGGCGTTCGTATTCATAGGTCGGAATAATAGCGGGAAATACCCGGCTGCGAGGTACAAAATGCGCGGGATGAAAAAAACCCCGCCGCAGCGGGGTTCGGTCACAGCATCCAGCGAGGCTGGCGGGGCTGGAGATTACTGCTGGCGGGTACGGGTACCGACCACTTCGATCTCGACGCGGCGGTTCTTCGCACGGCCTTCCGACGACTTGTTGTCGGCGACCGGCTGCTTCTCGCCCTTGCCTTCGGTGTAGATGCGGTTTGCATCGACGCCCTTGCCTTGCAGGTAAGCCTTGACGGCTTCGGCGCGGCGGATCGACAGCTTGTCGTTGTAGGCATCGGTGCCGATCGAGTCGGTGTGGCCGACGGCGATGATGACTTCCAGGTTCATGTCGCCCAGCTTCGAGGTCAGTTCGTCCAGCGAAGCCTTGCCTTCCGGCTTCAGGACGGCCTTGTCGAAGTCGAAGAATGCATCAGCCGAGTAGCTCACTTTTTCCGAGGTCGGGACCGGTGCCGGGGCCGGAGCCGGGGCTGGTGCCGGGGCTGGCGCGGCGACCGGTGGCGGCGGCGGAGCGACGCACTTGCCGTTTTCCAGCTTCTCAGGCGGGACGCACAGCGGCGCGTCGCAGCCCGGGACCGCGTCGGCCGGGGTCCAGTAGCCGGTACGCCAGCACAGGCCGAAAGGATCGCGCGCGATCACGCCGCGGCTGTCCTGGACGTAGGCGCTGTACGGCTTGTTCGCCTGGATGTCGGTCGTCAGCGGAGCGTACGGCGGCGCACTTTGTGCCAGGGCGCTGCCGGCGATCGCCGCCGAGGCTGCGAGCATGAGGGTTGCAATCTTCTTCATATTTTTCTTCCTTTCGGTTTTATATCTTCCCGTTGCGAAACGTAAATTATTCGCAGCGACGTATGCAGAATATTAACATCTGTCCAGTTGCGTCCGTTTCGCATTGTGAAACAAGCAATTAACTTCTCGTCCATTTTGCCACATACGCTACAGACGCACGAACGCAGGGCGCCCAATTGCGGTGCATCATAATTTCACTCGTTGTTTCTGCGCAACAATCTATTGTCAGAACGTGCAAGCTTGACGAATGTTTATGACAGGCATGTGTCAAAGCGTCAATTGTGCGCGTTTGGCAAGCGGCCGCTATTGCCTCCGATTTACGCTACGGCGGGGCGCGCATGGTAAAATCCTTCGCTTGTAACTCATAACCACAGCCTGAAAGCAGTCGACCCGCCCAATGGATCAATTCGCAAAAGAAACAGTCCCAATTTCCCTCGAAGAAGAGATGCGCAAGAGCTATCTCGATTACGCGATGAGCGTGATCGTGGGCCGTGCGCTGCCGGATGTGCGCGATGGCCTGAAGCCGGTGCACCGCCGCGTCCTGTATTCGATGCACGAAAGTAACTACGCGCACAACCGCCCGTACGTCAAGTGCGCGCGCGTGGTCGGCGACACCATGGGTAAGTACCACCCGCACGGCGACTCGTCGATCTACGACACGCTGGTGCGCATGGCGCAGGACTTTTCGCTGCGCTACACGCTGGTCGACGGCCAGGGCAACTTCGGTTCGATCGACGGCGACAGCGCCGCGGCGATGCGTTACACCGAATGCCGCCTGGACAAGATTTCGAGCGAACTGCTGGCCGACATCGACAAGGACACGGTCGACTACCAGCCGAACTATGACGGCAAGGAAAAAGAACCGACGGTCCTGCCGACCAAGATCCCGAACCTGCTGATCAACGGCTCCTCGGGCATCGCGGTCGGCATGGCGACCAACATCCCGCCGCACAACCTGTCCGAAGTCATCAACGGCGCCCAGCACCTGCTGCGCAACCCGGACTGCACCATCGACGAGCTGATCGAGCTGATCCCGGCGCCGGACTTCCCGACCGCCGGCATCATCTATGGCGTCTCGGGCGTGCGCGACGGCTACCGCACTGGCCGCGGCCGCGTGGTGATGCGCGCCAAGACCCACTTCGAGGAATACGGCAAGGATGGCGGCCGCGTGGCCATCATCATCGACGAGCTGCCGTACCAGGTAAATAAAAAGTCGCTGCTCGAGCGCATCGCCGAGAACGTGCGCGAGAAGAAGCTGGAAGGCATCTCCGACATTCGCGACGAGTCCGACAAGTCGGGCATGCGCGTGGTCATCGAACTCAAGCGCGGCGAAGTGCCGGAAGTGGTGCTGAACAACCTGTACAAGCAGACCCAGCTGCAGGACACCTTCGGCATGAACATGGTGGCGCTGGTTAACGGCCAGCCGAAGCTGCTGAACCTCAAGCAGATGCTCGAGTGCTTCCTGTCGCACCGTCGCGAAGTGGTTACCCGCCGCACCGTGTTCGAGCTGCGCAAGGCGCGCGAACGCGGCCACATGCTGGAAGGCCTGGCTGTCGCGCTGGCCAACATCGACGACTTCATCGCCATCATCAAGGCCGCGCCGACGCCGCCGGTGGCAAAAGTCGAACTGATGGGGCGCGCCTGGGATTCGTCCCTGGTGCGCGAGATGCTGACCCGCACCGACCTGGGCGCCTCCGGCGGCATCGAGGCTTTCCGCCCCGAGCACCTGCCGAAGCACTACGGCATGCAGCAGGACGGCCTGTACAAGCTGTCCGACGAGCAGGCCCAGGAAATCCTGCAGATGCGCCTGCAGCGCCTGACCGGCCTGGAGCAGGACAAGATCGTCAACGAGTACAAGGAAGTGATGGCCCACATCGCCGACCTGCTCGACATCCTGGCCAAGCCCGAGCGCGTCACGACCATCATCAGCGACGAGATGGCGCAGATCAAGAACGACTACACCGAGAACGGCAAGGACGCGCGCCGCTCGGCCATCGAGCACAACGCCAGCGACCTGGAAACCGAAGACCTGATCACGCCGCAGGACATGGTGGTCACGCTCTCGCACACCGGCTACATGAAGTCGCAGCCGATCTCCGAGTACCGCGCCCAGAAGCGCGGCGGCCGCGGCAAGCAGGCGATGGCGACCAAGGACGAGGACTGGATCGACCAGCTGTTCATCGCCAACACCCACGACTACATCCTGTGTTTCTCGAACCGCGGCCGCCTGTACTGGCTGAAGGTGTGGGAAGTGCCGCAGGGCTCGCGCAACTCGCGCGGTAAACCAATCGTGAACATGTTCCCGCTGCAGGATGGCGAGAAGATCACCGTGGTACTGCCGCTGTCGGGCGAAAACCGCACCTTCCCGGAAGACCACTATGTGTTCATGGCGACCTCGCTGGGCACGGTCAAGAAGACGCCTTTGCGCGACTTCAGCAACCCGCGCAAGGCAGGCATCATCGCGGTCGACCTCGACGATGGCGACGTGCTGGTGGGCGCCGCCCTGACCGACGGCCAGCACGACGTGATGCTGTTCTCGGACGGCGGCAAGGCCGTGCGTTTCGACGAGAACGACGTGCGCCCGATGGGCCGCACCGCACGCGGCGTGCGCGGCATGAACCTGGAAGAGGGCCAGAACGTGATCGCGCTGCTGGTGGCCGAGAACGAGCAGCAGTCGGTGCTCACCGCCACCGAGAACGGCTTCGGCAAGCGTACCCCGATCCTTGAATACACCCGCCACGGCCGCGGCACCAAGGGCATGATCGCGATCCAGCAGTCCGAGCGCAACGGTAAAGTCGTGGCCGCGACCCTGGTCGACGCCAACGACGAGATCATGCTGATCACCACTGGCGGCGTGCTGATCCGCACCCGCGTGTCGGAGATCCGCGAGATGGGCCGCGCGACCCAGGGCGTGACCCTGATCGCGGTCGAGGACGGCACCAAGCTGTCGGGCCTGCAGCGCATCGTCGAGACCGATCTCGAGGAAGTCGAACTCGAACAACCGCCGCAATGAGAGCAGGGCCGGGCATGATGCGAACGCGTGTTGTTGAACGATTCGATCCTGTCCCGGCTGTCGCTCGCTGTACCCCGAATGCCGCTTGCGGTGCGTGCCAGCCTGGTGCCGCCGCGGCGGCATTGTCATTTCAAGCCAGGACTGGCGCAAGAGGACAACGCCGATGACAAACATCTTCAATTTTTCCGCCGGCCCGGCCGTGCTCCCCAAGGAAGTGCTGCAGCAGGCCGCCAGCGAGATGCTCGACTGGCACGGCAGCGGCATGTCGGTGATGGAGATGAGTCACCGCGGTCCGGAATTCATCTCGATCTATCAACAGGCCGAAGCCGACCTGCGCGAACTGCTGGCGGTGCCGGCCAACTACAAGATCCTGTTCATGCAGGGCGGCGGGCTGGGCCAGAACGCCATCGTCCCGATGAACCTGGCGGGACGCGTGCGCGAACCGGCGACCATCGATTTCGTCCACACGGGTTCGTGGTCGGGTAAATCGATCAAGGAGGCGGCGCGCTATGCCAACGTGAACGTGGCCGCCTCCAGCCAGGGCGAAGGTTTTACCCGCGTGCCGCCGCAGAGCGAATGGAAGCTGACCGACGGCGCCGCCTACCTGCACGTCTGCACCAACGAAACCATCGACGGCGTGGAGTACAACTTATACGACTTCGCGCCGGAACTGCCGGACGGCGTGCCGCTGGTGGCGGACATGTCCTCGCACATCCTGTCGCGCCGGATCGACGTGTCGAAATACGCCGTGATCTTCGCCGGCGCCCAGAAGAACATCGGGCCCGCCGGCTTGACCCTGGTGATCGTGCGCGAGGACCTGCTCGAGCACGCGCTGGCCATCTGCCCCTCGGCTTTCCACTGGAAGACCGTGGCCGAGCACGAGTCGATGTTCAACACGCCGCCGACCTATGCGATCTATATCGCCGGCCTGGTATTTGCCCATCTGAAGGCCCAGGGTGGCGTGGCGGCCATGGAACAGCGTAATATCGAGAAGGCGCGGCTCTTGTATGCGGCGCTGGACGCCGACGATTTCTATCGGAACCGGGTGGCGCCCGAGAACCGCTCGCGCATGAACGTACCGTTCTACCTGCGCGACGAATCGCTGAACGAACGATTTCTGGCCGGCGCCAAGGCGCGCGGGCTGCTGCAACTGAAGGGCCACAAGTCCGTCGGAGGAATGCGGGCATCGATCTACAACGCGATGCCGATCGAAGGTGTGCAGGCACTGGTCGATTATTTGAACGAGTTTGCGGGTAGGTGATTGGCCAGCGGCCGGAACCGTAGGGTGGGCACTCCGTGCCCACCCTACGGTTCCGGCACAGAGTCGTCGTCATCAAGACCACGGGCGGGCGATAAGCCGCAGAATCATCCCCAGTGACGCCGCGACATGACGACAATACCGCGATAACAACGCCAACATCACGCAAACGTTCGCGTGGGCACGGAGTGCCCACCCTACGGATAACGCCAACACAGTTAGCACAACAATGAACGACAAACTCAAACCCCTGCGCGAGCAGATCGATGCGATCGACGCGCAAATCCTCGACCTGCTGAGCCGGCGCGGCCGCCTGGCCCAGGAAGTCGGCCACGTCAAGGCCGAGACCGACGCGCCCGTGTTTCGCCCCGAGCGCGAAGCCCAGGTGCTGCGCGGCGTGGCCGAGCGCAACGGCGGGCCGCTCAACAGCCACGACCTGCAGACCATCTTCCGCGAAGTCATGTCGGCCTGCCGCGCGCTGGAAAAGCGCGTCACCGTCGCCTACCTGGGCCCGGCCGGCACCTTCAGCGAGCAGGCCGTCTACCAGCAGTTCGGGCGCGCCGTCGAAGGCCTGCCGTGCGCCTCGATCGACGAGGTGTTCCGCGCCACCGAGGCCGGCAGCGCCGACTTCGGCGTGGTCCCGGTCGAGAATTCGTCCGAAGGCGCGGTCAATCGCACGCTCGACCTGATGCTCGCCACCACGACGGTGATCAGCGGCGAAGTCTCGATCCCGGTCCACCACAGCCTGATGAGCAAGAGCGGGGGCATGGACGGCGTCACGCTGATCTGCGCCCATTCGCAGGCGCTGGCCCAGTGCCAGGTCTGGCTCAACCTGCATTATCCGAACATCGAGCGGCGCGCCGTCGCCTCGAACGCCGAAGCGGCCCTGCAGGCCAGCCGCGACCCGGCGCTCGCGGCGATTGCCAGCGACATGGCGGGGGAGCAGTACGGCCTCGGCGTGGTCCAGGCCCACATCCAGGACGACCCGCACAACCGCACGCGTTTTGTCGTGATCGGCCAGCACGCGACCACCCCGTCGGGCAAGGACCGCACCTCGCTGGTGCTGGCGGTGCCGAACCGGGCCGGCGCAGTCTACAATCTGCTGGCACCGCTGGCGAAGCACGGCGTGTCGATGTCGCGCTTCGAGTCGCGCCCGGCGCGCACCGGCGCCTGGGAGTATTACTTCTACGTCGACATCGAGGGTCACCGCCAGGATCCGGCCGTCGCCAGCGCGCTGGCCGAGCTCCAGGACAATGCCGCCTTCTTCAAGCTGCTCGGTTCCTACCCGGTCGGCCTTTAATTCTTATTTTTGTGAGACGAAACCCATGACGCAATTCGGTCCAGACTACGTTCGTGCCATCGCCCCTTACCAGGCCGGCAAACCCATCGCTGAAGTCGCCCGCGAGTTCGGTCTCGACGAAGCCAGCATCGTCAAGCTCGCCTCCAACGAGAACCCGTTCGGCGTGCCCGAGTCGAGCAAGGCGGCAATGGCCCAGGCCGCCGCCGAACTGGGGCGCTATCCCGATGCGAACGGCTTCGAGCTGAAGGCCGCGCTGTCGAAGCGCTACGACGTCCCGGCCGACTGGATCACCCTCGGCAACGGCAGCAACGACATCCTGGAAATCGCCGCCCACGCCTTTGTCCAGAAGGGCGAGTCGGTAGTGTTCGCGCAGTACTCGTTCGCGGTGTACGCGCTGGCCACGCAGGGCGTGGGCGGCCGCGCCATCGTGGTGCCGGCCGTGAACTACGGCCACGACCTCGACGCCATGGCCGCCGCCATCGAACCGGACACGCGCCTGGTCTATGTCGCCAACCCGAACAACCCGACCGGCACCTTCATCGATGCCGCGCAGATCGAAGCCTTCCTGAACAAGGTGCCGGCCAACGTCGTCGTCGTGCTGGACGAGGCCTACAACGAATACCTGGCGCCGGAGCACCAGTTCGAATCGAGCGCCTGGGTGCGCAAGTACCCGAACCTGATCGTCTCGCGCACCTTCTCCAAGGCCTACGGCCTGGCCGGGCTGCGCGTGGGCTTCGCGATCGCCCAGCCGGCGGTCACCGACCTGATGAACCGCATCCGTCAGCCCTTCAACGTCAACTCGCTGGCCCAGGCCGCCGCGATCGCCGCGCTGAACGACAAGGAATTCCTGGCCAAGGGCGCCGAGAACAACTTCGCCGGCTACCGGCAGCTGACCGCCGCTTTCGACGAGCTGGGCCTGGAATACGTACCCTCGTTCGGCAACTTCGTGCTGGTGCGCGTCGGCGACGACGACGGGGCCGGCGCCCGCGTCAACCTGGCGCTGCTGAAGCAGGGCGTGATCGTGCGTCCGGTGGGCGCCTACGGCCTGCCGCAGTGGCTGCGCATCTCGATCGGCCTGCCGGAAGAGAATGCGGCCTTCATCGCGGCGCTGAAGAAAGTCCTCGCCTAAATGCTGGGCAAGGTCGTCATCGTCGGCGTCGGCCTGATCGGCGGCTCGTTCGCGCTTGCCCTGAAAGGGGCGGGCGCGGTGCGCGAAGTCGTCGGCATGGGCCGTTCGCCGGAGGCGATGGCGCGCGCGCTGGAACTGGGCATCGTCGACGTGGTGGCCGAGTCGGCGCAGCAGGCCATGGCCGGCGCCGACCTGGTGCTGCTGGCCGCGCCCGTGGCCCAGACCGGGCCTATCCTGGCCTCGCTCCTGCCGTATCTGGAGCCGGGCACCGTGATCACCGACGCCGGCAGCACCAAGGGCGACGTGGCGGCAAGCGCGCGCGCCGTGCTGGGCGAGCGGGTCAGGCAGTTCGTGCCG
>DOUW01000094.1 GCA_003520365.1 Massilia sp. | reverse complement strand
TGGCGCAGGCGGCGCGCGAACACAGCAGCGACATGGCGGCGCACCGCCGCTTCAGCCACCGCGGCTCGGACGACAGCGAGGTGGCGCAGCGCGCCACGCGCGTGGGCTACCGCTGGCGCCACATCGGGGAAAACATCGCGGCTGGCCAGACCTCGGCGCAGGAGGCGGTGGCCGGCTGGCTGGAAAGCCCGGGCCACTGCGCGAATTTGATGAATCCGGATTTCAGCGAGATGGGCGCGGGTTACGCCATCAGCCGCGCGCGCATGCCGGGCTTTGCGTACTGGACCCAGGTGTTCGCGATGCCGTGATGGCATGTGGCTTTTCGTAGCGTTGGGGTNNACTCCGTGCCCACGCGGAACGACGATCAATGTTGGCGTTCGAAGCAACGCGAACGATGATGGTAGGCGGTGCGTCCGAAAGCGTCTCGCCAGCGTGTCATCCGAGGCACGCCGTGCGGGCGAATAGTTGGCGCTACAAACTTCGGATCATTCGCTAACGCGTGGCACGGGGCGCCCACCCTACGAGCGGAAACCCACATGTGCGAAAAAAAGGAGCGCCGCGGCGCTCCTTTCGCATCAACCGATCAACCGGCACTTACCAGAAGATGACGCGCTCTTCCGGCTTCAGGTACATCTTGTCGCCCGGCTTCACGTCATAGGCTTCGTAGTAGCCCGGGTGGTTGCGCAGGCTGCCGTTGACGCGGAATTCGGACGGCGAGTGCGGGTCCGACTTGACCTGGGCGATCAGGGCGGCGTCGCGCGCCTTGCCGCGGCGGGCCTGGGCCAGGCCCATGAACAGGCGCTGCTCGCCGGTGAAGCCGTCGATCACCGGGGCCGGCTTGCCGCCCAGCGAGATCTTGTAGGCGCGGCTGGCCATGATGGCGCCGGCGTTGTCTGCGATGTTCTCGCCCAGCGTCAATTCGCCGTTCACGTTGTAGCCCTGCAGCGGGCTGTAGCCGGCATACTGGGCCACCAGGACCTTGCCGCGCGCCGCGAATTGTTCCGCGTCTTCCTTCGTCCACCAGTTGCGCAGGTTGCCGTCGCCGTCGAACTGCGAACCCTTGTCATCGAAAGCGTGGCTGATCTCGTGGCCGATCGAGATGCCGACCGCGCCGTAGTTGACCGCCGGCTCGGCGTTGGCGTCGTACAGCGGATACTGCAGGCGCGCCGCCGGGAACACGACTTCGTTCATGCTCGGGCTGTAGTAGGCGTTGACGGTCTGCGGGCTCATGCTCCAGGCCTGGCGGTCGACCGGCTTGCCCAGCTTGTTGATGCCGAACGCATGGCCGAATGCGCGCGAACGCATCACGTTGCCGACCAGGTCGCCGCGCTCGATCTTGAGCGACGAGTAATCGCGCCACTTCTCCGGATAGCCGATCTTCGCGTTCATCTTCGACAGCTTGATCTGGGCCTGTTTCTTGGTTTCCGCGCTCATCCAGTCGAGTGTTTCGATGCCTTCCTTGAAGGCGGTGACGAAGTTCTTCACCATCGCCTCGACCTGGGCCTTGCGCTCGGCCGGGAAGTGGCGTTCGACGTAGACCTTGCCGACGACTTCGCTCAGGTCGCGGTTGACCTGGGCGATCGCGCGCTTGTCGAGCGGACGGTTTTCCTTGGCGCCCGACAGCACGGTGCCGCGGAAGGCGAAGTTCTCGTCGACGAAGGGCTGCGACAGGTAAGGCGCGTAGCTGCTCAGCAGGTGGAAGGAGAAGTACGACTTCCACGTGTCGACCGGCGTGGCGGCGATGATCTTGTCCAGGCCGGCCAGGTAGCTCGGCTGGCCGACGATCAGCGTGTCGACCTTGCCGGCCACGCCGACATCCTTGATCCAGGTGGTCCAGTCGAAGCCCGGCATCAGGTCCTTCAGCTGGGCGAACGTCATCTTGTTGTAGCGCTTGACCGGGTCGCGGTTCTCGACGGCGCTCCACTGCACCTTGGCGATCTCGGTTTCCAGCGCCAGGATGTTGGCCGCTTCCTTGGCGGCATCCTTGTGGCCGGCCAGGGTCAGCATCTTCTCGATGTGGGCCTGGTACTTGGCGCGGAAGTCCTTCATGCGCGCCTCGTCGGCCAGGTAGTAGTCGCGGTTCGGCAGGCCCAGGCCCGACTGCGACACGCTGACCACGTAGCGGGTCGAATCCTTTGCGTCCTGGCCGACGTACATGCCGAGCGGCGCCTCGCCGCCGATGCGTTCCATATGCGCCGCCAGCGCCGCGATGCCGCGCTTGTCCTTCAGGGCTTCGATGTGCGCGAACTCGGCCTTCAACGGCGCCAGGCCAAGCGCATTGCGGCGCGCCTCGTCGACGTAGCTGGCGTAGTAGTCGCCCATCTTCTGCGCGGCCGAGCCCTTGGCCGCGTTCTTGTCGGCGGCGGCGGCCTCGATGATGGCGCGGATCTGGGTCTCGACGTTTTCCTGGGCCACGCTGAAGGCGCTCCAGCTCGAACGGTCCGACGGGATCTCGACGTCCTGCAGCCATTTGCCCTGGCTGTAGCGGAAGAAGTCGTCCTGCGCGCGCACGGCCGGGTCGATCGCCGCCTTGTCCACGCCCGATACGGCATTGCTTGCTGTCGCCGATGAGGTGCTGGTAACCGCCTCGCCGTGGGCGCCGGCGTGGCCGGCGACGGCGAACAGCCCCGCGATCAAGGTGCTGCACAAGGTACGCTTCATGTTTTTCTCCGTTGTTGGAATGATGGAAACCGGAGGATGCTAATCGATAAACCCGACAGTTGCCAAGCATAAAAGCGGGCCATGCATAAGCATGTGCATTTTCGATACGGCCTGTAAGTACGGGCTCTATGCGAAATGACGGTGCTGTGTCAATGCGCCATTCCGTGGAAGGTCGAGAATCTGTCGGCAGATCCTGCAGGAAGACATCGCGTGCCGGCAAACCGGTCTCCACTGAAAGATTACCCAGGAGCGAATGCGCAGTGCCAGTCATGCAGCGGTTGGCGTGTCGAGCGCCGTGACGCGCCAGCCGATGACGACGCGGGCCATACAGGCCGGCGTCCCGTTCGGCGCCCATCCTTCTCCGAGGAGATTTTCATGCATATGCATCAGCGCATGTCCCTGGTCCTGATGTCGTTCGCCGTCGCCGGCGCCGCCTGGGCCCATCCCGAGTACAAGGTCACGATCGTCGGCCCGGCCGGCAGCGTGGCGACCGACATCAACGAGGCCGGCGTGGTGGTCGGCAATTATCCGGTCGGCACGGGCGCCACCCATGCTTTCCTGAACCGCGGCCGGGGCCTGGTCGATCTGGGCACCCTCAAGGGGACCTCGAGCACCGCCGCCGCCATCAACGACCGGGGCCAGGTGCTGGGCCACTGGACCACCCGCGGCGGCCAGGTGCGCGGCTACATCTACGACAAAGGCAAGCTGCGCGACATCGGGACGATCGGCGGCAGGTATACCACCTGGACCGACATCAACAATGCCGGCTATATCAGCGTATTCGCCGCCGACCCCGTGCTTCCGGACGGCGAAGGTGGCGGCAGCACCAGCTACCTGCGCGCGCCGAACGGCGCGCTGACCCAGCTGGCCGATCTGCCGTTCACAAATCCGCTATATCCACCACTCACCGAGGCCCGCGCGCTCAACAGCAAGAACCAGGTTACCGGCGGGTCCGGACCGGCGGAGCCCATCGACTTCTTCCTGCGCGGCTTTATCTGGACCAGGGGCCAGACCCGCGACATCGGTGACCTGGGTTATCCAGCCCCTATCAACCCCGTGGCGATCAACGACCGTGGCCAGGTAACCGGCAATGCCGAGCTGCCGGGCGGCCCCGCACGAGCTGCCTTCCTCTACTACCGCGGCCGCATCGTGTCCATTGACAGTCGTCCGGCATCGGAAGGGCCGTTCAGCGGCGGCACCGGCATCAATAACCGCGGACACGTGGTCGGCTTCAGCATCGAGCAGGGTGGAGCGCGCGCCTTCATCTGGCGCGGCAGGCGCATGGAGTTCCTGAACGCGCTGATCGACCCCAGGCAGGGCTGGAACATCACCGATGCACAAGCGATCAACGACGCCGGACAGATCGCCGCGACGGGCACGCGCAACGGAGGGACCTACGCGGTGCGGCTGGACCTGATCAGGCCGTATGCGAATGCCGTGCCGGCGGCCGAGCCGGACGAGGAAGCCTCTGTCGAGCCAGCCTTGTCGGCCGAGGCCGCGGCGGCGCGGGCGAAGGCGGAGGCCGAGGCGGCGGCGCGCGAGGTGGCGCAGCCGGTGACGCAATAAA
>DOUW01000186.1 GCA_003520365.1 Massilia sp. | reverse complement strand
GGGCAAGGTGCCGGCGGCGATCCACGTCTCGCCCGAGATCCTGGCCGGCGGTCCGCTCGGCCTGGTGCGCGACGGCGACATCCTGCGCGTCGACGCCACCAACGGCACCCTGCAGGCCCTGGTGCCGGAAGAGGTCTGGGCCCAGCGCAAGCAGGCCAGCGCCGACATCTCGTCCAGCCACATCGGCATGGGCCGCGAGCTGTTCGCGATGTTCCGCAACGGCAGCAGCGCGGCGGAAGAGGGCGCGGCGACCTTCCCGCTGCCGTCGCCGAAGCACACCACCCTGCCGCTGCACGAGGGCGCCGACAGCGGCGAAATCATGCCCGGCTCCGACGAAGACTTCCTGTTCAGGACGAATAAGTAACCACCACTGCGAACCACGACTGCGAACCATGACTACGAATATGACCGTACTTGACATTATGCGCTCGGCGAGCGTGATTCCCGTGATCGCCATCGACGACCCCAGCCACGCCGTCCCGCTGGCGAAAGCCCTGGTTGCCGGCGGCATCCGCGTGCTCGAAGTGACGCTGCGTACCGCGCACGGCCTGCAGGCGATCCGCGACATGGCCCAGGTCGAAGGCGCGATCGTCGGCGTCGGCACCCTGACCCAGCCGGAAGAATTCGCCGCCGCGCGCGATGCCGGCGCCGTGTTCGGCGTCTCGCCGGGCCTGACCCCGTCGCTGATCGCGGCGGCGAAGTCGAGCGGCCTGCCGTTGCTGCCGGGCGTGATGACGCCGTCGGAAGTGATGGCCGCGCGCGAAGCCGGCTTCAAGCAATTGAAACTGTTCCCGGCGGTGCCGGCGGGCGGGGGCGGGATGCTCAACGCAATCGCCGGCCCGCTGCCGGACATGACCTTCTGCCCGACCGGCGGCATCTCGATCGATACCGCGCCCGCTTTCATGGCCTGCAAGAACGTGGCCTGCGTCGGCGGCTCCTGGCTGACCCCGAAGGACGCCCTGGCGGCCGGCGACTGGGACCGCATCACCGAGCTGGCCAGGGCCGCGGCGGCCCTGCGCAAGCAGTAAGTCGCTGACGCAGGAAACGGCGCGCGCGTCCTGGCTGCGTATTAGTCAGGCAGCCAGACGACCGTCGTATTCATGTTGCCGGCACTGTCGGCGCCGATCACCAGCAAGCGGTTGCCGACCCTCACCAAGGCTTGCACGTTCACGGCTGGCGAGATGCGGGCCAGCAGCCTTGGCTCGCTGGCCGCCAGGGGGCCGGTACCGGCGGTGTCGAAGAGTGTCGTGAAGCTAGCGTCGCTCCTGCCTTCAGGCCAGAATTGCCCACTCTGACCGATGCTGGCAATCAGTTGTCCGGAGCTGCCACCATACACACCGGCATTGCCGCGGATCGGCAGCAGCCACGGCGCCTGCAGCTCGCTGGCCTGGAGCGTGGCGCCGGGCAAAAGAACCGGGTTGCCATTGGCGTCGAGGCGAACCGCACCGATGCCGGACAAGTCCGAGCAAGTCATCGCCAGTCCCGGCTGCAGCGCGACCGTGTTCAAGAATCGGCAATTGTCGACGGTAATGCCCAGGACCTGGTCGGTCACGCTGGCGCCGGTGCCGGTATCGATCATCGCCAGGCGCCAGCTGGGCTGCAGGTTGCTTGCATACCAGGAAAAGGCGAGCCGGCTGCCGTCGAGCGCCATCTTCAGCCTGGACATGTCGATCGAAGCCGGCGGCGTCACGGTCGATACCGGCCCCAGCGCCAGGCCATTCGCATCGACATGCCGGGCCACCAGCCAGCGCCTGGATGTTTGACCGTCCCAGGTGGCGCGCACCCAGCCTATCCAGACGCCAGTGTCGTCGCTGGCGACACGGTAGCTGCCGTTGTCGTTGTCGTTGCCCATCTGGGCATCGTTCACTACTTGCACCGCCGGGCGCACGATGCGCTGGCCGGTCGCATCCAGCGACACCATCGACAGTTGCTGGTTGCCGGTGCGCGCAAAGATCCGCACTTCGTTGCCGACGCGGATTGCGCGCGGCTCCGAGAAGAAATTCGTCCCGGGGAACAGATCCGTGCGCGCATAGGCGCGCGCGGCCACGACTTTTCCGCGGGCGTCGAGCTGGGCCACCGCCACGCCCTCGTTCGAAGGCTGGTTCGGAATCTGGCCGATGGCAACCGCCGAGTTGTCGAAGCCGACCACGTCGCCGACATATTGCAGCGGCGCGCCGGAGAGCGACGAACCGGCAGGCGCCACCGCTGTCGCTGTACCCGCATGGCCGAGTCCTTGCGTCAGGCCGTCCCAATTCTCGAGAATTTCGGTGACGACGCGGTTCGGCAGGCCGGCGGTATCGTTCGGTTCTTCGAGGCGGCTCTTGACGATGCCGATGCCCGGCGCATACCAGGTACTCTGGAGCGACTCGTACACCGGCGAAAGGGTACCGCTCTTGCTGTACTTGACGCGCGCACGCAAGCGCGTGTCGACGTGGACGGCCTTGACCTGGCGCCGGTTCGGCAGATCGAGCATTTCTTCACCGATCACCGTGCTGTACACGGCAACGTCGAGCGCGTCGTTGACGTTGTCGCCATCGAAGTCGGCGCCGCTGTCGGGGATGTGCTTGTCGATGCTGGCGTACTGGTCGTTGACCTTGACCGGCGAGCGCAATTCGATCACGTCGACCGCCTGGGCCGGCGCGTTCGCGGAGAATGCGATCTGGTTGGTCGACATGTAGGCTCCGCCTTCGTACCGGATCGGGTTGCTTTCCGCCTCTTCGTTGAACGGATGCGTGCCGCTCTCCGTTACGCCGCTGCCGGATGCCGCATGGGTGACGATGTTCGTATAGGTAGTGAAGTCTGGCGCGCGTTCGCCGGCGGGCTTCTCGACCCCGTGGTACGTCCAGACCGCGCCGGCACGCAAGACGCGCAGGGATGCGGCGTCTGCATACAGCGTGGCGCCGACCGTCGGTGCCGCAGGCACGAGCCCGCTGACGGCAGACGGCGGGGGCGGGGTTGGTGTCGGTGTCGGTGTCGGGCCTGGCGCTTGCGTCGTGCCGCTCCCGCCGCCACCGCATCCGCCAAGCGCAGCGGCAAGCGCCACAACCAACAAAAACTGGTTCGAAACCATGTGTTCTCCGTTGTAATTTTAATTATTGGTAAGCACTCTACAGTATAGAAAGCTTGACAACCAGACGCTGTGTTTTAGATGAGCAAAAAACTTGCAGTCCGTGGGCATCGGGCTGTGCCGTAGTGGATTTTTAGAATAGCGAGGACGAGACGTTTGAACAGGAAGTTCAGCGATGTCGGCAATGGATCGGTTGCGGCCGGTCGGGAATGCGAGGAGGTCGCGCTCCGGCGAAGTCGTTCAACAGGGTATTCTGGCAATCTGCATTAAGATTGCTTCACCGTTCACTCTTCCGAAAGTGCCCGTTGGCGGCTGCACCTTTTCCTCGTTTACGCTCACCTCCCTGGCGCCCACTGACTGCGGGTGAAATCGCCATGGCCTCGCTGCTGTTTCGCAACGCCATCGATTATTCGCGCGTGCGTATCTATGCCCGCCGCTACATGCCGTTCCAGCCGAAGAACTGCGCGATGACGCCGAACGGCAGCATGTATTTCCACGCCTCTTGCTTCCTCGACGACTATGCCCAGGCCGAGGTGAAGGTACAGCACTGGTTCATCCATGAAATGGTCCACGTCTGGCAGCACCAGCTGGGCTACCCGGTGCGCCTGCGCGGCGCCGTGCGCGTCGGCTTGCGCTACGACTACGAGCTGGCCGAGGGCGCGACGCTTGCCGACTACAATATGGAAGCCCAGGGCGACCTGTTGGCCGACTACTTCGTCCTGAAATTCCTGCGCCGCCCGGACGCGATGCGCCAGCGCCGGTACGGCGGCCAGTTGGCGCTGTACGAGCGGGTGCTGGCCGGTTTCCTGGCCGACCCGCTTGATCGCGCCAACCTGCATCGCGGCTGGGCCGGACGCATCGCCCGCTTCGCATGAAGACGAGGGCGTGCCGCTTTACCCATTCTGCATTTGATTTTGCTCAACACTGCTGCGTAGCAACATCGTAGGCTAGGAGTCTGCCTGCTTTGCTGTTTCCGCCCGCCATGACGCTCCCGCTGACCCTGATCCTGATCCTCCTGCTCGCGCCCCCGGCGCAGGCGGCGCGGCGCGTTGGCGAGGCCCTGGTGCGCGAAGGGGCGAACGGGGTGCCGTGCTTCACGATCTCGCAGCGTGAGGAACAACGCGGCGGCGTTCCGGACTTCCAGTCGGTGACGGTCAGCGAGGCCGGCGGCAAGCTGATGTGGCGCATGGCGATGCCGCGCGAGCGCACTTTCCCGGTGATGAACAGCATGTGCATTCCCTATGGCGGACGGGTGCAGGCCTTGCCGCAGACCCCGGCCGCGGCGCTGGCGCCGGGCAAGGCTTACCTGGTGCAGATCGAGGCCCGTCCCGGCCGCAAGGCCTCCATGCCGCTGCGTTACCAGGCCCGTTTCTGCCTCGTGAAAAAACCTGGCGGCACGAGCGGCCTGTGCCCCGTCCCGGGCGAGGCGCTGGCCACGGCGCGCTGAAGGGCGCCGGTGTCAGTGTTTTTCTTCGGTGTCGGTGCCGGGTGAAGCAAGCAGCAAGCGCTGCCCGGCAAGGTCGATCAGGACCCGGCGCCGGGCGAAAAACGGCGCTCCCAGGATGCCGGCGAACGGCGCTCCGCTGAAATTCATGCGTTCGGCCTGGAAGGCTTCCATGGGCTGCCCGCTCTCGTCCCGGACATCGCGCAGCAGCCGCGGATCGCAAGCTTCGCGCGCTGCATCCGCGTCGCTGCATGCGGGGGCGGAGGGCGCGAGCATTGCGGCGTCAACGAGATTGACGGAGGCGCCGGTGTCCAGCACGAACTTGAGCGGTTTGCCATCGATGCGCAGGGTGAAGCTCGGTCCTTCCTTGCCGTAGGCGAGACGCAGGGTCCGCCACCCGGGATGCCCGGCCGCCGGGCCTTCTCCAGGAGCGTAGATCACCAGCCGCGCCTCGGCATAATCGAACAGCAGCGGCCGCGCGCCAAAGGCGCCCAATCCGATCGCACCCGCTTTCCGCGCCTTTGTCAGCGCGGCCTCCGGGCCCTCCGGCGCGCCGCCCCATTCGGTATGGATATGGCCCTGGATCGGCCCGATAGGCGTCGACCCGATCACCACCTGGTTGGCGACGAGATTCTGGACCTCGAAGACGTCGCCGTGTATGTCGCGGAATTTGCTCTTGCTGTCGAGCAGGGTAACGGAACCCGATTCGCTGACGGTCGTTTGCGGAATCGAGATGCCCAGCGCGCCGCCCGAATCGATCATCAAGCGCGTCGTGGCCGCGCCAATTTTTATCGTGGTGAACGGAAGCCCGTTGATGAAGGTGAGCGCGGCCACGTCGGCCGCAGCCGCCGCATGCAGGTGCAGGAGCGCACCCATCAGGAAAATTGGCAACCTTGTGTTCCAGCGTCCCATGTCCATCCTGTCCGTCGATAAAAAAAGCATGATAGCCGAGCATGACGGCCCGAACATGTGCCGATTGTCACGGTGGCGCATGCTCGAGGCCCTGGCGCCGGATCCCGTCAACGCCGCACGCCGCGCCCGATGTGCGCCGTCATCCGCGCCAGCGCGCCCGCCAATGCGTAGCACAGCACCAGCACCGGCAGGTAGATGGCGAAGGTCCAGGCCTGGTTTTCCCCCAGCTGCGCGCGGTAGATCGCCACCGCCGCCAGCACGACGAACATGTGCGACAGGTAGAGCTCGTAGCTCATCTCTCCCATGCGCGCCAGCCAGCGCAGGCCGCGCCGCGGCGCCGGCGGATGCGCCTGGAAGGCGAGCAGCAGCAGGCAGGCGCCGATGCACATCCAGTACAGGCTGGACTGGAACAGGTGGCGATGGACCAGCTCGCCCCAGCCGAGCGCCGCCAGCAGGCACAGCGCGCCGGCCAGGGCCAGCATCAGCGCCTGTTCGCGCGAGGGTGTCCAGCG
>DOUW01000185.1:424-2945 GCA_003520365.1 Massilia sp. | reverse complement strand
GCCCGCCGCCCGCCCGGCGCCGGCGCGCAAGCCGGCATCGAAGCCGGCCGCCGCCAAGGCCAGCGCCGACGCGGAATGGGAAGAGTTCTGATCCCGTTTAGCCTGATCGACTGAAAAAGGGCCTGCACCGCGCAGGCCTTTTTTTGTTGGCTCTGGAGTAGGGCGTAGGGTGGGNNAGGGTGGGTTCTCGAACCCACGCGCTACCCGGCCGGCAGCACCGCGGCCTGGCATTCACCGCCTTGAACCGCCGCCCACCGCCCCGCTGCATTCTCTCAGGCAAAGCTGCGCAAACCCCACCCACCTCCGTGCTAGCATCGAACCACCTTGACCAGGAGGACCGACACCCGTGCAAGCCCCCATCCAGCAAGCCCCCTTCGGCACACTCCCCAACGGCGAGCAGGTCAGCATCTTCACGCTCGCAAACGCCAAGCGCATGACCGTCAGGATCCTGGACTTCGGCGGCATCATCACCGAGATCCACGTCCCCGACCGCGCCGGCGCGATGCAGGACGTGGCGCTCGGCTTCGATACCATCGATCCCTACCGCGCCGACAGCCCCTATTTCGGCGCCCTGATCGGCCGCTACGGCAACCGCATCGCGGGCGGACGCTTCACGCTCGATGGCCAGGACTACCGGCTTCCGGTCAACAACGGCAAGAACCACCTGCACGGTGGTATCCAGGGCTTCGACCGCGTGCTGTGGCAGGCCCGGATCGAGGGCGAGGAGCTGGTGCTGGCCTACCGCAGCGTCGACGGCGAACAGGGCTACCCCGGCACGCTCGATGCCACGGTGCGCTATCGGCTGACCGACGACAACGAGATCGTCGTGCGCTTCCACGCCGTGACCGACCGCGCCACCCCGGTCAACCTGACCCAGCACAGTTATTTCAACCTGGCCGGCGGCGGTTCCATCCTCGATCACCAATTGACGATCGACGCCGACGCCTTTGTCGCGATCGACGCCGACCTGATTCCCTACGGACAGCTGGCGCCGGTGGCCGGCACGCCTTTCGACTTCCGCAGCCCGCGCGCGATCGGCGAGCGCATCGGGGAGGACGACGAACAGTTGCGCCACGGCGGCGGCTACGACCATTGCTACGCCCTGAACAAGCCGGACGCGAAGGCGCTGACGCGCGCCGCCCGCGTGGTCGAACCGGTGTCGGGCCGCGTGCTGGAACTGTTCACCCAGGAGCCCGGCGTGCAGTTCTACAGCGGGAACTTCCTCGACGGTTCCCTCCAGGGTAAAGGGCAGGTCTACGGCTACCGCGGCGGTTTCTGCCTCGAACCCCAGCACTTTCCGGATTCGCCGAACCAGCCGGCCTTCCCGAACACCATCCTGCGCCCGGGCGAAGTCTACGAGACCGAGTCGCGCTTCCGGTTCTCGGTGGAGAACTAAGGAAGCTAAGCGCCGGAGCGTCCATGGAGCCTGCGCCGCCTGTTCCTTCTACCCGTCGTGCATGCCGTGATCACGGCTGACCGTCAAATGTTAAAACTCCGCTGCGGCGGATATAATCATTTGACTAGAAGATAAGCCGCGCGTCGGCGCGGTGACGACGGGGACCTGAATGAATTCTGCGATCGATTCCGCATTTGCCAGTGCCGCCAGTGCCGGGCCGGACGGCACTCTTCCGTGCTCGGACGCGCCGCTCGGCCCGCGCGAGACCTGGCCGGCGCCGCTGCGCGCGATCATGGACCTGATGCTGGGATCGCGCTTTCCGATGTTCGTGGCCTGGGGGCCGGCGCTGCGCGTGGTGTACAACGACGCCTGCGCCGCGCTGCTCGGCGAACGCCATCCGCACGCCTATGGCCGGCCGCTGGCCGAGGTCTGCACCGACGAATGGGCTGCCGTCCTGCCGGTGGCGTCCGGCGCGCTCGCCGGCAAGAGCTTCCTGCTCGAGAACGTGCAGTTCAGCGATGGGAAACAAGGCGGGAAGGGCGGCGGCCGGCCCCTGTACGTGACGCTGTCGTTCTCGCCGGTGCACGACGGCGAGCGCAGCGCCGGCGTGTATTGCGTGCTGACCGATACCACCGCCAGCGTGGTGGCCGCGCAGCAGCACGGCTTCCACCTGAAACTGAGCGCCGTGCTGCGCGAACTGGCCGATCCGGTCGAGATCATGGAGGCGGCCAGCAGCCTGATGGGCAGGCATTTCGCCGTCGGGCGGGTCGGCTACGGCGAGATCGATGCCGCCGGCGAGGTCGTCAGCGTCGAGCGCGACTGGACCGACGGCAGCATCGCCAGCCTGGCCGGCGAGACCCGCCCGCTCGACAGCTTCGGTCCGGCCATCGTCGAACAGCTGCGCGAGGGGAAGGTGCTGCGCCTGGACGACATCGCGGCCGATCCGCGCGCGGCGCCCTATGCCGCCGGTTATGCCAGCATCGGCGCGCGTGCGATGATCGTCGTCCCGATCATCGAGGGCGGCCGGCTGGCGGCGATCTTCTACCTGCACGAGCCGCATCCGCATCACTGGAGCGAGCGCGAAACCGTGCTGGCCGAGGACGTGGCGCGCCATACGCGCGAGGC
>DOUW01000185.1:0-291 GCA_003520365.1 Massilia sp. | reverse complement strand
CGCGCCGCGCGCGCGTGGAGGAGACGCTGCGCGACGAGACGCGCATCCTCGAGGTGCTGAACCGCACCGGCCAGGCGCTGGCCTCGACGCTCGACCTGAACACCCTGCTGCAGGCGATCACCGACGCCGGCACCCAGCTGAGCGGCGCGCGCTTCGGCGCCTTCTTCTACAACGGCGTCGGCGAGCACGGCGAAGTCATGCAGCTCTACACGCTGTCGGGCGCCGCGCGCGAGGACTTCGCGCAGCTGGGCGCGCCGCGTCCGACCGGGCTGTTCAACCCGACCTTCCACG
>DOUW01000333.1:12450-12650 GCA_003520365.1 Massilia sp. | reverse complement strand
TGCAGCCCCCGCAGTTGCAGCCGAGGTTGCAGCCGCAGTTGCAGCCTAGGTTGCAGCCCCATCGCGCGTTCCAGTTGCAGGAACGGGGCGGCCTGCAGGCGGCGCAGCTGGCCATCGTCATCAACGACGATGACCCGGCCAGCGTCGCCGTCGGCGACTACTACCGGCGCCGGCGCGCCATCCCCGCCGCCAACGTGGTG
>DOUW01000333.1:11396-12264 GCA_003520365.1 Massilia sp. | reverse complement strand
AGGCCGTGCTGATGGTCTGGAGCGCGCCCTATGCCGTCGCCTGCAACTCCATCACCGGCGCCTATACCCTGGGTTTCGACGCCGCGCTGTGCCGCGACACCTGCGCCGCCGGCCGGCCCAGCGCCTACTTCAACGCGGACAGCATCCGGCCCCATGCCAGCCACGGCATGCGCCTGTCGATGCTGCTGCCGACGGAATCGGTGGCGGCCGCCAGGGAGCTGGTCGACCGCGGCGTCGCCAGCGGCTTCCGGCTGGCGCCGGCCAGCGCCTACTACCTGACCACGCGGGAGACGCCGCGCAACAGCCGCACGGTGTTCTTTCCGCCGGCAGGCCGCATCGAGGCGAAGAAGCTGGCGACCCGCCCGCTGCGCGCCGAGGCGCTGGAGAACGCGCGCGACATCATGATCTACCAGCTCGGCAAGGCCAGTGTCGACAAGCTCGACACCCTGCATTTCCTGCCCGGCGCGCTGGCCGACCACCTGACCTCGCACGGCGGCGATCTGCTCGGCACGCGCCAGATGAGCAGCCTGCGCTGGCTGGAGGCGGGCGCCACCGCCAGCTACGGCACCGTCAGCGAGCCCTGCAACCACTGGCAGAAATTCCCGAACCCGGCCGTGCTCCTGCGGCACTACGTGCAGGGCAACAGCGCCATCGAGGCCTACTGGAAGAGCGTGGCCTGGCCGGCCCAGGGCCTGTTCATCGGCGAGCCGCTGGCGGCACCCTACCGGCGGCGCTGATGGCCGGGTCCGCGCCGCGCCCCGCCGGGGTGCCGTTCACGTGCAGATGTTGTCCGCATACCTCATCGGCCGCACCGAAACGGGGATTGCTCGTCATTATCCTGTCAAATTGTGGATTTATTATCGTTTCC
>DOUW01000333.1:3949-11291 GCA_003520365.1 Massilia sp. | reverse complement strand
CCATGAAAATGCACGTTGCAACACAAGCTCCAGCCGGGCGGCTGACTGTCCTGGCCGCACTGCTGGCCGGACTGGCGGCGCCGGCCTTCGCCACCCCGGGCGATGTCGTGATCAGCCAGGTCTACGGCGGCGCCGGCAGCGGCGGCGCGCTGTGGAACCGCGACTTCATCGAGCTGTTCAACCGCAGCGGCGGCCCGGTCAGCCTGAAGGGCTGGAGCGTGCAGTATCAATCGGCAACGGGCACCACCTGGCAGGCCACGGCGCTGCCGGACGTCAGCCTGCAACCGGGGCAATACTTCCTGGTGACGGGGCAGGGCGCCGCCACCGGCAGCGACGTCGGCGTGGCCGACCAGGCCGGCGGCCTGAGCCTGTCGGCCACGACCGGCAAGGTCGCGCTGGCCAGCGTGGCCAAGCCGATGGCCACGCCGGAAGGCGAAGCAGTGGTCGACATGGTGGGTTTCGGCACCGCCAACCGCTACGAGACCGCGGGCGCGCCGGCGCCGTCGATCGTCAACTCGATCCAGCGCGCGGAACTTGGCTGCGTCGATACCGACAACAATGCCCTCGACTTCACGGCCGCGCCGGTCGCCGGCCCACGCCGTTCGACCTCGCCGCTGAACAGCTGCAATGCCGGCCCGGTGGTGCAGCCCATCGTCCTGAACTGCCCGGCCAGCGTGCAGGCCGAGCAAGGCCAGGGCGCCGTGGTAGCACTCTCGGCCAGCGACGCCGACAGCATCGTTAACAGCGCCGCCATCGAATCGGGCGCCGTACCCGGCATAGTGCTGACCGGTTTCGTGCCGGCCGGCGCCACCGGCGGCAGCGCAAATGCGACCCTGTCGGTTGGCGCTTCTGTCGCCGCCGGCAACTATCCGCTGCGCGTCACCTTCGCCAACAACGATGGCCAGAACGCCAGCTGCAACATCGCCGTCAGCGTCGCCGGCCAGCTCACCATCCCGCAGATCCAGGGCAGCGGCCCGACCAGCGCCTACAACAACACCGTGCAGACCACCCAGGGCGTGATCACCGCCAAGGTCGGCAGCGGCTTCTTCCTGCAGGACCGCAACGGCGACGGCGATCCGGCCACCTCGGATGCGATCTTCGTGTTCGGCAGCGCCGGCGCGGCCAACGTGGGCGACCAGGTACGCATCACCGGCACCGTCACCGAGTACAAGCCGAGCGGCGCCACCCGTACCTATACCGAATTCAAGGACCTGACGAACGTCACGAAACTCGGCAGCGGCTACAGCATCGCCCCGACCAATGTCGAGATGCCGAACGCCGACCTGGCCCGCTTCGAAGGCATGCTGGTACGCTTCACCACGCCGCTCACCGTCAACGGCAACGCCTACCTGGGCGATCGCGGCGAACTGAGCCTGTCGTATGGCCGCCGCGAGATCCCGACCAACCGTTACCCGGCCGGCTCGCCGGAAGCGAAGGCGCTGGCGCAGGAGAACGCCGCCAACATGATCGTGCTGGACGACGGCATTTTTGTTGCGCCGACCACGATTCCCTACCTGGCCGACGACGGCACCGTGCGCACGGGCGACACCGTGACCGACCTCACCGGCGTGCTCGATTTCGGCGCAATCGGCGGCGGCGGCGCGGCCTTCAAGGTGCAGCCGACCGTCACCCCGGTGTTCTCGCGCACCAACGAGCGCCTGCCCGCCCCGCTGCTGGCCGCCGGCAACGTGAAGGTCGCCAGCGCCAATGTGCTCAATTTCTTCACCACCTTCACCAACGGCGACGACGCCTGGGGCCGTACCGGCCAGGGCTGCACCATCGGAGGCACCACCCGCGCCTCGAACTGCCGCGGCGCCGACAACATGGCCGAATTCGTGCGCCAGCGCGACAAGATCGTCGAGTCCCTCAGCGCCGTGAATGCGGACGTGGTGGGCCTGATGGAAATCCAGAACAACGGCGACATCGCCGCTTCCTACCTGGTCGACCAGCTAAATGCGAAGATGGGCGCCGGCACCTATGCCGTCGTGCCGAAACCGGCGGCCACCGGCACCGACGCGATCCGCGTGGCGATGATCTACAAGCCGGCTGCGGTCAGCCTGGCCGGCGCCGCGCTGTCGGACGGCGACGCCGTCAACAACCGTCCGCCCATGGCCCAGACCTTCAAGGCGGCGAACGGCGGCGGCAGGTTCTCGCTGGTCGTGAACCACCTGAAGTCGAAGGGCAGTTGCGGCGGCGCCAGCGGCGGCGACAGCGACAGGGGCGACGGCCAGGGCTGCTGGAACGCCACCCGCGTCGAACAGGCAGCGCGCCTGCGCGACTACTTCCTGCCGCAGGTGGTGGCCGCGGCCAACGACCCGGACGTGCTGGTGGTGGGCGACATGAACGCCTACGGCATGGAAGATCCGATCCGCCTGCTGAACGCCGCCGGTTACGTCAACGAGATCGAGCGCTTCGTGCGTCCGACCGGCATTCCGTATTCCTACGTGTTCGGCGCCGAGAGCGGCTACCTCGACCACGCGCTGGCCAGCACCAGTCTGTCGGCCCAGGTCGCGGGCGTGACCGAGTGGCACAACAACGCCGACGAACCGGATGCGATCGACTACAACCTGAACGACACCGCCGAGGACCCGTACGTGAAGAACGCCTACCGTGCCTCGGACCACGATCCGGTGGTGGTGAGCCTGGCGCTGGCGCCGGCCTTCAGCGACGTGACCGCCTCGGCGAAGATCGCCAAGTCGGGCTTCACCATGAGCCGCCTCACGGGCAAGACCAGCGGCACCGTGACTATCACCAACACCAGCGGCGCGACGCTCAACGGCCCGCTGCACCTGGTGCTGCAGGGCCTGACGGCCGGCGTCACGCTCGACGGCAAGAGCGGCGACCAGAACGGCGCGCCTTATCTGACGCTGCCGGGCGGCTCGCTTGCCGCCGGCGCCTCCGTGACCGTCACCACCGTCTTTACCAACCCAGCGAAAACCGGCATTGGCTACACCGCCAAGCTGTTCTCCGGCACCTTCTGAGGAATCGAACCATGTTCAACCTGAAAAACCTGTTCACCCGTGCGCTGCTGGCGCTGATGCTCGCCACCGGCGCCGGGGCCGCCTCGGCCGGCCCGATCTACCACGTGACGATCGATACCCAGGGCATGACCGGCACCGGCTTCCTCGACTTCCTGTTCCTGGGCGACGCCAGCACGGCCGCGCCAGCGACCTTCACGCTGAGCAATTTCACCGGCCTGTACGGCCTGGGCGTGACGGATGGCGATGCCAGCGGCAACGTCGAATCGAACGTTCTCATGGGGAATGCCGAGGGCTACGCCCACCTGCTGCAGGCGGTAACCCTGGGCGGCGTGTTCGGCTTCAACCTGGAGTTTGCCGTCGGTCTCGAGGGCGACGCTTCCGTGCTGGGAATCGCGCTCATCAACGAAGCGATGGATGCGTATCTCGGCATGGACGGTGACCTGGCACAGTTCGAAGTCGCGCCGGGCAGCCTGGCGATTTCGCCGGATAACGCCTTTGTCACGATCTCGACCGTAAGCGAGGTGCCCGAGCCGGCAGCGCTGGCCCTGTTGGCGCTGGGCCTGATGATGGTGGGCTGGACCCTGCGCCAGCGCCGCATGCGCTAAGCGCCAGCGCTCCTGGCGAGGCACACCCGGCTGCGGCCCGGTGTGCCTTTTTCATTCTGGCGCGGCGGACCGGGAAGAGGGGAGTTGCCGGCTCAGGCGCCGGCGCCGCCTTCCTGGGCAGCGCCCCGCATGGCGTCGATGCGGAAGGCTTCGGCATTGCCGTCGATGATGCGCAGTCCGGCGCAGCCCTCGGCGGCGCAGTCCGGCGCCGGTGTCTGGCCGACAGAGGCCGGGTCGACCGACAGGTCAACGACGGTGGTGGTGGCGGCGGTCTCGACCGGCATCGCCGGGGTGTCGAGGTCGGCGCCGCCGCAGGCGCACAGCGCGGCGGCGATCAGCGAAATACCGAGAAGGTTACGAAGGCGTAGCGTGTTCATGATGTTTGAAGCGGGCTCGTCAATGATGCAGGCCATTGTAGCGAGAATTTTTTCCAAGCATCAATTTATTTATGTAAAGATGAGCGAAGTTAAAAGATATTGAACGTTAAATGAATGTAAGATAGGTGAAGTTGAATGCTGATAGTAAGATATATCCTACGAGAAACAAGACATTCTTCAAAGTAACTTGTTGTGACGCCCGTCGCTTTGCAGCCACAGCCGCGCGTAAGCGATCGAGCGCTGCCGGCGCGGCATCGAAAAACTTGCCGCAATGGCTTGCACGCTTGACCACAGGCGCGGCAAGCGTATGATGAGCTGATGCGAAAACTTGTCCTTCTTTCACTGCTGGCCTGCGCGGCCTGCACCACCCGGGCCGATGCTCCGGCCACGCCAGCGGCCCAGCCCGCGCCTCCTTTGGCAACCGCGCCGGCGCCAGCCCAGTCGGACACGCTCGCCCAGATCAAGAGCCTGATCGGCAAGGCGGAATGCTCGTCCGATAGCCAGTGCCAGATCCTGCCCATCGGTGCGCGCCCCTGCGGCGGCCCGGCCGGCTACCTGGCCTGGTCCACCGCCAAGACGCCCGTCAGCGATGTCCAGGCCCTGGCCGACCGCTACCGCGGCGAACAGCAGGAGCGTAATACCCGTTCCGGCATGCTCTCGGACTGCCGCGCCATTGCGCCGCCGGCCGTCAGCTGCCGCGCCGGCAGCTGCCAGCTGGGCGACGCCCTGGATGCCCGTTAAACCCTGGCGCTGACACTGCGGTCCATCTGCGACCCGCGCTTCAGGCGCTGCCAACTTCTTCTCGCATAGCCGGGGCCTGCCTGGCCGCGCGCCTCGACGTGTCGCGCCTTTTTCCCGTGGTGCCCTGCCAGGCCCTGTCGCGGCAGGGCGCGATCCTGCACGTCCGTTTCCCGGTCTGCCGTGTTTTTCCCGGTCGCTTTCCTCCCTCCAGCATCCCCCTGCTGAGCCTGCACGCCCAGAAACGCAGTCGAAAAATCTTACAGATTTTTACAAATAAAAATTTGATCGTAGCAAGTCATTGAAATTCATGAACTAAATTTTCTGGCATGCATCATGCTTCCCGCTTATTGCCGAGTTGCTTGTCAAGCCATCGACGGGGCGACGGGGCGCACGCTGGGCGTCATCCGGTTGCAGGGGGTTCCGGGTATTGCCTAATTTTTGGTTTATCTGAACTGGGGAAATCGTGGCTTACACATCACGGAAGCATGCGCGCAATGCGCAAGGACTCATCAAGAACATCATCGGCGCCGTAGCGCTTGGCACCTGCGGCTTTGCGCAAGCCGGCGTGCTCAACTTCGAAACGGCGCTCGACAGCCCGTTCCTGTTCAGCGGCGGTTACGTCGAGATGGGGAACTACTGGGTGGAAACCTATGGCGGCACCCTGGCCAGCGACCTCGCCGGCGCGATCGTCGACGGCCGCGACCGGGATACCTGCTTCTCGGTGTCCTGCCCGGTCAACAACCCGTCGAATTATCTCTCGATGTTGAACGACGGCTATTTCTACTTCGGCCTGAACAGCGGTTCCACCTTCCGCCTGCAGGGCTTCCAGGCCAGCTTCATCGGCGCCGGCCAGCAAAGCTTCCCGTCCACCAGCGGCCTGCTGGTGCTGCAGGGCTTCGACCAGTATGGTTACGCCGTCGGCGCGGCGACCCAGTACGGCCTGTCCGGCCCCACCGGCGGCGCGTTCAACTTCGCCAGCTACAGCACCGATTACCTGAGCAGCCTGGATGTCGCCTTCGTGCGCGTGCTGGGTTATGCCTGCGACGCCACCGGCAGCTGCAACCGCAACTCGAACCTGGCCAATTTTGCAATCGACAACATCGTGACGGTCTCCGCGGATGACGTCGAGGTGCCGGAACCGGGCAGCCTGGCACTGCTGGGCCTGGGCCTGCTGGGCTTTGCCTATTCCCGCCGCCGCGCCGCCTGACCCGCGCCCCATCCGACCAGACCTGTGAGAACAACATGATGCCAAGCCTACGTCCCATTTCGGTCGCGGTGCTCCTGTTGCTGGCTGCCAGCGCCAGCGCCCAGCAAACCCGTCGCCCTTATATCGTCCAGCTGCAGGACCAGCCGGCCGCCACCTACGTCGGCGGCGTCGCCGGACTGGCGCCGACCCAGCCCGCCCCCGGCGTCGCTTTCGATTACCGCGCCCAGAACGTCCAGGATTACGTGCGCTACCTGGGCGACCGCAAGAACGCCGTGCTCGCCACCATCGGCGGCGCCCAGGTGATCGCCGACTACGACGTCGTCCTGAACGGCTTCGCCGCCCTGCTGACCGACGACGAAGTGCTCGCCCTGCGCAACAACGCCGACGTCGCCGACGTGCAGGCCGACCAGCCGCGCCACCTCGATACCATCTCGACCGCGCGTTTCCTGGGCCTTAGCGCCAGCGGCGGCCTGTGGTCGCAATACGCGGGCGGCTCGCTCGTCAAGGGCGAGAACATGGTCGTCGGCATCGTCGACGGCGGCATCTGGCCGGAGAACCCGTCCTTTGCCGACCGCGTCGACGCCAACGGCAAGCCGACCTTCGACCCGGCCGGTTCGCTCGCCTACACCAGCCCGCCGATCAGCTTCCTCGGCGGCTGCCAGAGCGGGGAGGGCTTCGATCCGGTGATTCATTGCAACAACAAGCTGGTCGGCGCGAAGTATTTCAACGCCGGCTTCCTGGCCTCGGGCCGGACCATGAACTGGACCGACTTCGTCTCGCCGCGCGACTCGAACGTCGGCAGCGACGGCTTCAGCTCGGGCCACGGCGGCCATGGCGACCACACGGCATCGACCGCCGCCGGCAATGCCAATGTCGACCTCGTCATCGACGGCATCACCCTGGGCCAGGCCTCGGGCATCGCTCCGCGCGCCCGCGTCGCTTCCTACAAGGTCTGCTGGACCTACAACGACCCAACCAACGAAGACGGCAGCAACTCGCGCAACAGCTGCTACAACTCGGATTCCGTCAAGGCGATCGACGAGGCGGTGAAGGATGGCGTCAACGTCATCAACTATTCGATCAGCGGTTCCCAGACCTCGGTCGCCGACGCGGTCGAGCAGGCTTTCTACCGCGCCTCGCTGGCCAACGTCTTCGTCGCGGCCTCGGCCGGCAACAGCGGCCCGGCCAACGCCGTGGCCCACATCAGCCCCTGGCTGACCACGGTTGCCGCCTCGACCCACGACCGCAGCTTCCAGGCCGACGTGGTGCTGGGCAATGGTGTGAGGTACACCGGCGCTTCGACCAACCCGGAGCCGCTGCCGCAGACCGCGCTGATCCGCGCGGAAGACGCCGGCCTGGGCGGCGGCAATGCCACCCTGTGCTTCAGCGACCCGGTTGCCGCCGCTGCCGCCGGCCAGGTCCTGCTGGATC
>DOUW01000333.1:2493-3850 GCA_003520365.1 Massilia sp. | reverse complement strand
GGGCCGACGGCGCGGCGATCAAAGCCTATGCGGCAGCCCAGCAGCAGGCGGCGACCTCGGCGCTGAGCAAGTTCGTCGTCGGCACCAAGCCGGCGCCGATCATGGCCGGCTTCTCCTCGCGCGGCCCGAACATGGGCGACAGCAACATCCTCAAGCCCGACCTGACCGCGCCCGGCGTCGACATCCTGGCCAGCGTCACGCCGGCCCTGACCCCGGCCCAGCATGCCGCCGTCGTCAGCGGCGAACTGGTGCCGCCGGCCGCCTACGCGTCCTACCAGGGCACCTCGATGTCCAGCCCGCACGTGGCCGGCCTCGCGCTGCTGCTGCGCCAGGCGCATCCGGACTGGTCGCCGGCCGCGATCAAGTCGGCACTGATGACCACCGGCTACAGCACCCTGAACGACAACCTGCCGGGCGCACAGAACGGCTTGTTGCCGTGGGCGCAAGGAGCCGGCCACGTCGACCCGAACAAGGCCGTCAACCCCGGCCTGGTGTACGACGCCGGCAAGGCCGACTTCGTTGCCTACCAGTGCAAGGTGAACAAGGCGGCCGTCTCGCCGGCGTCCGATTGCACCACCTATGGCACCCTGGACGAGACCTATAACCTGAACCTGCCATCGATCACGGTCAGCGGCGTGCAGGGCAACGTCACGGTGCGCCGCACGGTCACCAACGTCGGCGGCGCCAGCGCCACCTATAACGCCGTCGCCTCGGTACCGGGCTTCACCGCCCAGGTCACCCCGGCCAGCCTGACGCTGGCGCCGGGCGCGCGCGGCAGTTTCACGGTGAAGCTGACCGCGACCACCGCACAGCGCGATGTCTGGCAGTTCGGCAGCCTGACCTGGACCGGCGCCGGCAATACCGTGCGCATCCCGGTGCAGGCGAAGGTGGGCCAGGCGATCATCGCCCCGGCCGAGATGACCAGCGAGAAGGTCACGGGCAGCAAACTGTTCCCGGTCAAGACCGGCTTCTCGGGGCGCATGGGCTACATCAAGGGCGGCCTGAAGCCGGTCACCCTGGGTGACATGGCGTCGCTGGTGCCGCAGCCGCTGAGTTCGGCGAACCTGCGCACGGTCTGCGCTGCCGGCGAAAGCACGCCGTCGGTGAAGGTCTACAGCGTCGCGGTCCCGGCCGGGACGATCGTGGCCCGCTTCGCCCTGCGCCAGGCCGACGTCAGCGCGCCGGACGACGACCACGACATGGGCGTGCTGGCGCCGAACGGCAGCTGGGCCTACTCGGGCAACGAGGGCAGCGGCGAGGCGGTCCAGGTGAGCGCGCCCGCAGCCGGTACCTACCGGGTCTGCGTGGTCGCCTACGGTGGCCTGCCGGTGATGACCCACAAGCTGTCCTCGTGGGG
>DOUW01000333.1:0-2345 GCA_003520365.1 Massilia sp. | reverse complement strand
CCAGACCTACCTCGGCGGCGCCCAGTTCCTCGATGCGGGCGGCGTGGTGCAGGCAACGACCGTGCTGCGCGTGGCGACCGGCGCAGCCGGGGTGCCGACCGTCGAGGCCCAGCGCGCCACCAGCAAGCTGCAGGACTGAGCCGCGATCGATGCGGCGCCGGCTGGACCGCGGGCATGCGGTCCAGCCACCGCGGTCGTGCCGGCTTGCCGGCGCGGCCGTTTTTTTTGAAAGACGGGAACGAGACACGCGGGGTGCTGTTTCCATTCCTTTCTTGAAAGAGTTATTGTCGAGGCGCGAAGCGGCATGGTAGCCTTGCTGCGTTGAGCATTGTCGTGTTCGCTTGGCGGTGCGCGCGCCTTGGAAGGCGCCCGTATCGCTCCGGATGTCGGTTTTCGAGGAGTTGGTCGGATGCATGCAGTTTTGTCACAACGTCGTTCCTGGCGCACCGGCGCGCGCGGCTTCACGCTGCTCGAACTGCTGGTGGTCATCGTGATCATCGGCCTGCTCGCGGCCTATGTCGGCCCGAAGTATTTTTCCCAGCTCGGCAAGTCGGAAATCACGATCGCCAAGGCCCAGATCGAGGCATTCGAGAAGTCGCTCGACACCTACCGCCTCGACGTCGGCCGCTATCCGACCGGCGAAGAAGGCCTGGCCGCGCTGATGACGGCCCCGGCGAGCGCCGGCGCCAAGTGGAACGGCCCCTACCTGAAGAAGGGCGTGCCGATGGACCCGTGGGGCCATCCGTATCAATACCGTTCGCCTTCCGCCAAGGGAGAATACGAGATCGTCTCGTTCGGCAAGGACGGGCAGCCAGGCGGTACCGGCGACAACGCCGATATCTCCTCGCTCTGATCCACCCCTCATCCACCCGGGCACGTCCACATGCAGTTTGCGGTTCGCACCCTCGCGCCCGATCTCTCGATCACCAGTCTCGTCGTCGACGCGCTCGATGAAGCCGACGCGCGCCGCCAGGTCGAGGCGCGCGGCCTGTTCGTCAGCGCGGTAGAACCGGCGGCGCGTTTCGCACTGGATGCGCGCCTGGCGCGCCAGCGCGGCGGCAAGCTCTCGCTGGTCCTGTTCAGCCAGGAGCTGCTGGCCCTGCTCAACGCGGGCCTGGGCATCGTCGAGGGCCTGGAAACCCTGCTGGAAAAGGAAGCCAATCCGGCCTCGCGCACGGTGCTCGAACGCCTGCTCGCCGGCCTGCGCGAAGGCAAGCGCTTCTCCAGCGTGCTGGCCGCCCAGCCGTCGCTGTTCCCGCCGCTGTACATCGGCATCGTGCGCGCCGCCGAAGGCACCAGCGACCTGCCGCGCGCCCTGTCGCGCTACATCGAATACCAGCAGCGCGTCGATACCGTNNGTGCGCTCGAAAATCGTCAGCGCCTCGATCTATCCGGTGATCCTGCTCGGTGTCGGTGGCGGCGTCAGCGCCTTCCTGATCGGCTACGTGGTGCCGCGTTTCGCCGAGGTCTACCAGGGGGCAGGGCGCAACCTGCCGTGGATGTCGCAACTGCTGCTCGAATGGGGCCAGTTCGCGGCCGGCCACGGCATGGCGATCCTGCTCTGCGCCGCGGCTCTGGTGGCGCTGCTGATTGCCGGCGTGCGCCGCGCGATCAGGAGCGGTGGCATCGCCCGCCTGCTCGCTCGCCTGCCCGGCATCGGCGAGCGCGCCCGCATCTATGAACTCTCGCGCCTGTATCTCACGCTCGGCATGCTGACCGAGGGCGGCATCACCATCGTCAACGCCATCGAGACCGTGCAGCCGATGGTCTCGACCACGCTGCGCCAGTCGTTGGCGGGCGCCCGCGCCGCGATCGAATCGGGCCGCCCGCTGTCAAGCGCCTTCGAGGCCCACGGCCTGACGACCCCGATCTCGCTGCGCATGCTGCGCGTGGGCGAACGCACCGGCGAGATGGGGCCGATGCTGACGCAGTCCGCCGCCTTCTACGACGGCGAGATCAGCCGCTGGATCGACCGCTTCACGCGCACCTTCGAACCGCTCTTGATGGCGGCCATCGGCCTGGTGGTCGGCGCCATCGTGGTGCTGCTGTACATGCCGATCTTTGACCTGGCGGGGGACATGTCGTGAGCGTCATCGATTCCGCGCTCCTGACACGCGCCCGCGCCCAGAGCCGCCAGTCGCAGCGCTCGCTGGTGGCCGAGCTGGAAGCCTTGACCGGCCTCGATCCGCGCCAGCTGGTCGCCGCGCTGGCCGAGCCCTTCGGCCTGACGGTGATGGAAACGGCCGAAATGCTCAGCCAGGAGCCGGCCTTCGACCTGCTGCCGCTGGCCCAGGCCATGTCGCGCCACTGCGTGCTGCTGCGCGGCCCCGGCGGCCAGGTCACGG
>DOUW01000281.1 GCA_003520365.1 Massilia sp. | reverse complement strand
CATGTTCGCGCTCTACGTGCCCGGCCTGCCGAACGCGGTGGCGCGCGGCGGCCGCTACGACCACGTGGGCGAAGCCTTCGGCCGCGCGCGTCCGGCGACTGGCTTTTCGCTCGACCTGCGCGAGCTGGCGCGCCTCTTGCCGACGGCCGAGCGCAAGCATTCGATCCGCGCCCCGTGGGGCAACGCGCCCGAGCTGCGCGAAAAAATCGCTGACCTGCGCAAGGCAGGCGAAGTCGTGATCCAGTCCATGCCGGGTCACGATAATGTTCAGGACGAGTTCGAGTGCGACCGCGTGCTCGTCCTCGAAGATGGAAATTGGATTCTCAAAAACTTAGGTTAAGTGATGTCAAATACTACCGTGGCAAAGAACGTCGTCGTCATCGGCACCCAGTGGGGCGATGAAGGCAAGGGCAAAATCGTCGATTGGCTGACCGACCATGCGGCCGGCGTCGTTCGTTTCCAGGGCGGCCATAACGCCGGCCATACGCTGGTCATCAAGGGCCAGAAAACCGCGCTGCAGCTGATCCCCTCGGGCATCATGCGCGAAGGCGTGGCCTGCTACATCGGCAACGGCGTCGTCGTCTCCGTGCCGGACGTGATGCGCGAGATCGACAAGCTGCAGGCCGCCGGCGTCGAAGTCGCGTCGCGCCTGAAGATCTCGGAAGCCTGCCCGGTCATCCTGCCTTACCACGTCGCCATCGACAAGGCACGCGAAGCCAAGCGCGGCGAGAACAAGATCGGCACCACCGGCAAGGGCATCGGCCCGGCCTATGAGGACAAGGTCGCGCGCCGCGCGATCCGTATCGCCGACCTGTTGAATGCGGATCGATTTGCCGAGAAGCTCAAGGAAAACCTCGAGTACCACAACTTCGTGCTGACCAACTTCCTGGGCGCCGAAGCGATCGACTTCCAGCAGACCTTCGACGACGCGATGGCCCTGGTGCCGCGCCTGCGCCCGATGGTCGGCGACGTGTCGTCCGCCCTGTACGCAGCGCATAAGGCCGGCGGCAACCTGCTGTTCGAAGGCGCGCAAGGCTCGCTGCTCGACGTCGACCACGGCACCTATCCGTTCGTCACCTCGTCGAACTGCGTGGCCGGCAATGCCGCCGCCGGCGCCGGCGTCGGTCCGGGCATGCTGCACTACATCATGGGCATCACGAAAGCCTATACGACGCGCGTCGGTTCCGGCCCGTTCCCGGCCGAACTGCCGACCGACCAGGGCGTCGGCGAACACCTGTCGCGCGTGGGCCACGAGTTCGGCACCGTGACCGGCCGCGCCCGCCGCTGCGGCTGGTTCGACGCCGCGCTGCTGCGCCGCTCGGTCCAGATCAACGGTGTCACCGGCATGTGCCTGACCAAGCTCGACGTGCTGGACGGCATCGAGTCGCTCAAGCTGTGCACCGGCTACAAGATCGACGGCCGCGACGTCGACATCTTCCCGGTCGGCGCCGAGGAAGCCGCGCTGTGCCAGCCGGTCTACGAAGAGATGCCGGGCTGGACCGAGTCGACCGTCGGCGCCAAGTCGATGGAAGAGCTGCCGGCCAACGCCCGCGCCTACATCAAGCGCATCGAAGAACTGGTCGGCATCCCGATCGACATGGTGTCGACCGGCCCGGACCGCGAAGAAACGATCGTGCTGCGTCACCCGTTCGCAGCCTAATTAAAATAAGGACCTCAAAAAACCGTAGCGAGCGGCAGCAGTGTCGGCCGAGAAGCGCAGCTGTACGGACGTACAGCGAGCATCGCAGGCCGACAATGCAACGCGCAGTAGGTTTTTAGAGGTTCAAGAATAGGAAATACCTGAAATGAATACCCCTGCATCGACCGACAAGGACCTCTGGGTTTCCTGGGACGAGTACAACCGCCTGGTCGAGCGCCTGGCATTGAAAGTCTACGAATCGAACTGGAAGTTCGACATGGTGCTGTGCCTGGCGCGCGGCGGCGTGCGTCCCGGCGACGCGATCTCGCGCATCTTCGACGTGCCGCTGGCGATCCTGTCGACCAGCTCCTACCGTGAAGAAGCCGGCACCAAGCAGGGCAACCTCGACATCGCCAAGTACATGACGATGACCAAGGGACCGCTGCAGGGCAAGATCCTGCTGGTCGACGACCTGGCCGATTCGGGCGTCACCCTGCAGAAAGTGCGCGAGCACCTGACCGAGAACTATCCCGACGTCACCGAAGTGCGCTCGGCCGTTCTCTGGGTCAAGGGTACCTCGGCCTTCAAGCCGGACTACCACATGGAAGACCTGCCGCACAATCCGTGGATCCACCAGCCGTTCGAGGACTACGACGGCCTGCGCCCGCACCAGCTGTCGGCGTGGCTGAAGAAGTTCGAGCAGTAATCGCAAGGAGGGCGGCCAGCGGCCGCCACCTGCCGCGGAAAAAGGCCAGTGCGTTCACGCGCCTGGCCTTTTTTCTTTACGCACGTCATGCAGGCAACAGCCCCGGTGCAAATCGGTTAAGATTGCCCCGAATGCCTGAATCGTCGGGAACCCAAGAACAAGAACACCCATGACACAAAGCTTTTTCCAGACCTTCATCCTCCTCATCCTCGTCACTGACCCATTCGGCAACGTTCCCTTGTTTGCTGCCGCCCTCAAAGAAACGCCGCTGCAGCGCCGTCCACGCATCGTGGTGCGCGAATGCGCGATCGCCTTCCTGCTGCTGTTGATCTTCATGTTCTTCGGGCAGCACTTCCTGGCCGCGCTGCACCTGAGCCCGGTTGCACTGCGCATCGGCGGCGCGGTGATCCTGCTCATCATCGCGATCCGCATGATCTTCCCGCATCCGGACGGCGTGCTCGGACGCAGCGAAGGCGGCGAGCCCTTCATCGTGCCGCTGGCGATTCCGGCGCTGGCTGGCCCGTCGGCGCTGGCCACCGTGTTGCTCTTCAGCGCGGAAAGCGTGTCCGAGACCATGGTCCACGTGGCCGCGCTGGCGGCCGTCGGCGTGGTCTGGCTGGCGGTATTCCTCAGCGCCGAGCGCCTGCAGCAAAAGCTCGGTCCGCAGGTCATGACTGCCTTCGAGCGCCTGATGGGCCTGATCCTGACGGCGATGTCGGTCGAGATGCTGCTTGGCGGTATCCGCGAATTTGTCCAGACCCTCTGATATGAGCGAACCTCGCCCCGGGGCAACGGCCCCGCCCACCCAGGACGCCGCGCTCGATGTGGGTGCGCTGATGTTCCTCAGCGGCGGCGGCAAGGTCGGGGCGATGATGCGCGCGCACGACTGGTCGCGCTCGCCGCTCGGCCCTCCATCAAGCTGGCCGCAGGCGCTGCGCACGGTCGTGGCGCTGATGCTGAACTCGAAGTTCCCGATGTTCGTGGCCTGGGGCGAAGAGCTCGGTTTCCTGTACAACGACCCCTATGTCGAGGTCCTGGGCGAGAAGCATCCGGCTTCGCTCGGTGCGCCCTTCAAGGCGATCTGGGACGAGATCTGGGGCGACATCTGGCCCATCGTCGAGCGCGCGCTGCAGGGCGAGGGCACCTATTGGGAAAAGCTGCCGCTCCTGATGAACCGCCATGGCTTCGACGAGCAGACCTGGTTCACCTTCTCGTATTCGCCGGTGCGCGATGAAAGCGGCGTGGTGGCCGGCATGTACTGCGCCTGCGTCGAGGTCACCGGGCAGGTGCTGGCCGAGCGCTACCGCCAGCAGGAAAACGAGCGCCTGATGACGCTGTTCGAGCAGGCGCCCGGCATCATCGCCGTGCTGCGCGGGCCTCAACATGTGTTTGAGATCGCAAACAAAAGTTATATCGAGGTCGTCGGGCGCGGCAACCTGGTCGGCAAGACCGCGCGCGAAGTCTTGCCCGAGGTCGAAGGGCAGGGTTTCTTCGAGCTGCTCGACGAGGTCTACAACACCGGCAAGCCGTTCGTCGGCCACGCCCTGCCGCTGAAGCTGGCGCGCGAGGCGGGCGCGCCGCTCGAGCAGCGCTACCTCGACTTCATCTACCAGCCGATCCGCGATCCGTCGGGCCAGGTGGTCGGCATTTTCGTGGAAGGCAGCGACGTCACGCTGCGCAAGCAGGTCGAGGACGAGCTGCGCGCGGCGAACCGCCAGAAGGACCAGTTCCTGGCCATGCTGGCGCACGAGCTGCGCAACCCGCTGGCGCCGATCACGACCGCCGCCCACCTGCTGAAACTCGGCCACCTCGACGCCAAGGGCGTGCGCAACGCCAGCGAGATCATCGCGCGCCAGGCCGAGCACATGACCGACCTCGTCAACGACCTGCTGGACGTCTCGCGCGTCACCCGCGGCCTGGTCACGCTCGACAAGGAAGAGCTGGACGTGAACGCGGTGGTGTCCGGCGCGGTCGAGCAGGTGCGCCCGCTGATCGAGTCCAAGCGCCACGCGCTGACCATGCAGCTCTCGGGCGAACCGGTGCACGTGCTGGGCGACCGCACGCGCCTGGTACAGGTGCTGTCGAACATCCTGAACAACGCCGCCAAGTACACGCCGCCGGGCGGGCAGATCGCGCTGCGGGTCACGGCGCACGGCGACCGGGTGACGGTGACGGTGGCCGACAACGGCATCGGCATCGAGCCCGACGTGCTGCCCTATATCTTCGAGCTGTTCACCCAGGCCGAGCGCACCCCGGACCGCTCGCAGGGCGGGCTGGGCATCGGCCTTGCGCTGGTGAAGAGCCTGGTCAACCTGCACGGCGGCACTGTCGATGCCCGCGCCGCGCCCGGCCGCGGCAGCGAGTTCGAGATCTGCCTGCCGCGCCTGGACGCGTTGTCCGGCGCAGCGGCCGGGCAGGAAACCTACGCGGCCGGGGACGGCGACCGACCCCCCCGCCGGCTGGGGGGGGGCGACAACCAAGGCGCCGCGCAGGAGGTGGGGA
>DOUW01000279.1 GCA_003520365.1 Massilia sp. | reverse complement strand
CGGACATCGCCGAAGCGCTGGCCGCGCGCGCACGCAAGGACGTCGGCGCCGGCGGCGCAACCGGACTGGAACTGCGCTGCTCGGCGCCGGACACCGTGGAGGAAGCGGCGCTCGAAGGACGCAAGGTGCGCATGCTGCTCGGCCTGCCCGACAGCGCCGCCGCCTTGATGCAGAGCTACCCGCCCAAGCTGCGCAGCCAGGTACGCAAGGCGGAAAAGAATGGCCTGACGTCGGAAGTGGTGACGGGCGCGGCGGCGGTGGCCGAGTTCTACGACGTCTACAGCCGCAACATGCGCCGCCTGGGCAGCCCGCCGCACAGCCGCGGCTGGTTCGACGCGATCCACCGCCACTACAGCGCCAGCCAGGACATGTTCATCGTCATCGTGCGCCACGAAGGCAAGGCGGTCGGCGCCGGCTGGGTGCTGCTGTGCGGCGACAAGGCCGTCATCCCCTGGGCCTCGACCCTGGCCGACTACAACCCGCTGGCGCCAAACATGCTGTTGTATTGGGCGATCCAGTCCCGTTTGTGCGAAACCGGCGTGCGCCAGTTCGACTTCGGCCGTTCCACTTACGGCGAAGGCACCTATAAATTCAAGAAGCAGTGGGGGGCTGTGCCGGTGGCGCTCGACTGGAAAGAGTGGGACGCGCAAGGCGTTGCCCCCATCGTCGCGCCGACCACGGGCGGCGGCGCGAAGTCCAGCCTGCGTCCGCTGGTCGAAAGCGCCTGGCAGAAACTGCCCCTGGCGGTGACCAATAGCCTGGGGCCGCGGCTGCGGCGCTACATCACCCTCTGATCCCCTCAATGCGCGCCCCCACCCTTCCTCGGGTGGGCGCCCTATCCTCTTCTATTAAATAACTAGCCAATCGGCGGCAGTTATTTAATAATAGGAATATTGCTGAATTAGCATCTTTATCATGCGGTGCCGCCTGTCGCCGGGCAGCGCCGGTCGATTTGCCTGGCTGGCGCGTGCATCCGGGACGCGCCCTTCTTCCACTTCGCCCGCACGCCCATGCTCATCGACGCAAGATTGCTGGACCAGGACGCCACGATCGTGGCCGATATCTGCATCGTCGGCACCGGCATGGGAGCGATGTCGGTGGCGCATGCGCTGGTGCGCGCGGGCCGCGACGTGTTGTTCGTCGAAGCCGGCCCGCTCAAGGCCGCCCGCCGCTCGCGTCCGGCGGTGCAGACCGAGAACGTCGGCCGGCCATTCGGACTGTCGGTCAGCCGCGGGCTCGAGGTCGGCGGCGGCACCGCCTTCTGGCATGGCGTCTGCGCGCCCCTGGACCAGGAGGATTTCCTCGCGCGGCCCTGGATCCCGCACAGCGGCTGGCCGATCGACCACGCCGAACTGGCGCGCTGGTATCCGCTGGCCCGCGACTTCCTCGGCAGCCAGGACGGAGCGAGCGCGACGGCACAGCGCGCGGGCCCGGTCTTTCCCGCCGCCGACGTGCTCGACGCCAAGCCCTACCGCTACCGGGTCCCGCCCTTCCGCGGCAAGGAACTTCTATTGGAATGGTGCAGGCATGGACGCGCGCGCTGCCTCTACCACGCCACGGCGCTGCAATTGCTGCAGGCACAGGGCAAGGCCCGGTCGCTGCTCGTCGGCAGCGCGGGCAAGCAGTTCAGGGTCATCGCCAGGCGCTTCGTGATCGCGGCCGGCGCCCTGGAAACGCCGCGTTTACTGCTGAACTCGCTCCAGCAGGACAACGCGCCGCCGCCATCCTGGTGGCTCGGCCGCAACCTGATCGACCATCCGGCCGGCTACCTGTCGCAGGTGCGCTTCAAGCAGCCCTTCGACGAGCAATCCGCCGGCGAGGATGACGGCGGGCCGGCCACGCGCACCATGTCGGGCTTTATGCTCAGGGGCGAGATGCAGCGCCGACACCGCCTGCCCAACCATGCCGTCTTCATTCGCAAAGGGATCAGCCGGCTGCCGGTGCCCACCGCGGCGATGATGTCCTTCCTCGGCATGCGCGGCCCGCGCGACGTGGCCTTCACCCACCTGGCGTCGATGGTGCGCCACCCTTACATCCTCTGGCGCATCGCGCACCAGAAGCTGCCTTTACGCACGCGTTCGCGCTACGGGGACTTGTTCTTCATGACGGAACAATTGCCGAATCCCGACAGCCGGGTCAGGCTGTCGACACGGTCGCGCGACGAATTCGGTTTTCCGATCGCCCGGGTCGACTGGCGCCTCAGCGAACAGGACACGGCGATGTTCGCCGACTACCACGCGCTCCTGATGGCCAGCCTGCGCCGGAACGACAGCGTGCGCGGCCTGCGCGCCGATCCCGTGAGCCGCTGGGAGGAAACGGTGACCTCCGCCGCCCATCACCTCGGCACCGCGCGCATGGCGGCCACGCCCGAGCAAGGCGTGGTCGACTGCCAGTTGAAGGTCTTCGGCTTCGAGAATGTCTGGGTCGGCGACGGTTCGGTCTTTCCGACCGCCGGCAGCGTCAACCCGTCGCTGACGATCTGCGCGCTGGGACATCGCCTGGGGGCGCACATGCTCCAGGCGGCACGATGAAACAGGGGAAAGCGTGAGGCAGATGGTCCGCGTGCCCGGCCTGCTTGGAGAAAGTCGGCACATCGGGGGCGGTGCGGGAAGGTGAAAACGTCAGGTGGTGCGGCTGGCTGGGATCGAACCAGCGACCCTTGGCTTCGGAGGCCAATACTCTATCCACTGAGCTACAGCCGCACGGGAAACTCCTGAGCGATGCGAAGGATACAGTCTTTCGCGCCTGCCGTCCACGGAAAGTGTGGATGCGCTTGCGTGGATGTGCCATGGGGCATTTTTTGAGACTATAATCGCCGATTGGCGGCCTTTGCAAAAATGCATGCAAGATGGGCAAGCGCCGGGTAGCAGGTTTTTTTAATCGTATTAAGGAAATCATGAGCGACGCACACAATGAACAATCGTTTATCCGGACGCCCAAGCAACTCATCGCGGTGGTCGCTGGCTTTTTCCTGGTAATTGTCATCGGCATCATCCTGCTGGTCGCTTTTGTCACAACCGACAAGCTCGAGGGCGCCGGTACGCAGAGTCTGAGCGACGAAGCCGTCACTACGCGCCTGCGCCCGGTGGCCGAGGAAGGTTTCACGCTGGTCGACGCCAACGCGCCGAAAGTGCTGCAGGCGGGCGACGCCGTGTATACCGCCGTGTGCGCGGCCTGCCACAGCCCCGGCGCCGCCGGTGCGCCGAAGACCGGCGTCGCGGGCGACTGGACGCCGCGCCTGGCCCAGGGCTACGACACCCTGATCAAGCATGCCATCGAGGGTATCCGCGCGATGCCGGCGAAAGGCGGCAATCCGGACCTCGACAACGTCGAGGTCGAACGCGCCGTCGTCTACATGGCCAACCAGAGCGGCGCCAAGTTCAAGGAACC
>DOUW01000283.1:2040-7411 GCA_003520365.1 Massilia sp. | reverse complement strand
CCAGTTCGCGCCGCGTGGCCAGCGCGCGCAGGTCGCCGCCGGCGCAGAAGAAGTCGCCGTCGCCGACCAGCACGATGGCGCCGATCGCCGGGTCGGCCGCCGCCTCGAGCAGGGCCGTCTGCAGCGCGTCGTACAGCTCAGGCCGGATCGCATTGCGCGCGGCCGGGTTGCTGTTGACGAGGACGCGCACGGCGCCCTCGGTGCGCACCAGGAGCGCGTCGCTCATGCGGCGGCCGCTTCGGTGCTCGAATCGCTGCCCAATGCGCGACCCAAAGCGATATAGCGCTCCAGGTGGTGGTCTTCGTCGCCGAGCTGGTGGTCGATCATCACCAGGCGCTTGGCGNNCCGATGCCGCCGTGCAGCTGGATGCATTCTTCCGCCACCAGGGTGCCGATGCGGCCGATGCTCATCTTCGCTGCCGACAGTGCGCGTTCGCGCGTGACGCGATCCAGCTCCAGCGCGGCCGCGGCGTTGATGACGGTCGAGCGGGCCTGCTCGATTTCGAGCAGCAGGTCGGCCATGCGGTGCTGCAGGGCCNNCGGGACGCCGAACTGCTTGCGCGTGCGCAGGTAGTCGAGGGTCGCGGCCTTGGCCGCTTCCATCGCACCCACGGCTTCGGCGCACAGCGCCAGGATGCCGCGGCCGACCGCGCGCTCCAGCGTCGCATAGCCCTTGCCCTCTTCGCCCAGCAGGGCGGCGCCGGTCAGCTGCACGTTCTTGAAGCTGACGTCGGCCACGCGGCCGCCATCCATGGTCGGGGTGCCACGGACAAGGACGCCCGGCGCATCCTTCGGCACCAGGAACAGCGAGATGCCTTCTTCCGCGTCGATTGCGCCCGCCGTACGGGCCGAGACGACGAAGACGTTCGCCGATTCGCCCGCCTGCACCACGGCCTTGACGCCGTCCAGCACCCAGGCTTCGCCCTCGGGGCGGGCGGTGGTCTGCACGCGCGCCAGTTCGTAGTGGGTCTTCGGCTCGTCGTGGGCGAAGGCAGCGATGGTGGCGCCTGCCGCGATCTCTTCCAGCACGGCCTTTTGTTCGGCGTTGCCGGCAAAGGAAATCGCTTCGGCCGCCAGCACGGCGCTGCCCAGCAGGGGTTCGAGCACCAGGCCGCGGCCCAGGGCTTCGAAGACCACGGCGACATCGAAGCCGCCGCCGCCGAAGCCGCCGTCTTCCTCGCGCAGCAGCGCGCCGATGACGCCCAGCTCCGCGAATTTTTCCAGTTGTTCGGACGAGAAGCCCTGTTCGGAGGCGGCGATGCGGTTGCGCGTCTCGAAGTCGTACTGTTCGGCGATGTAGCGGTTCAGGCTGGCCGCCAGCATGCGCCGTTCTTCAGTGTGTTCGAAGTTCATGTGTCTCCCCTTACAGTCCGAGGATCATCTTGGAGATGATGTTTTTCTGGATTTCGTTCGAGCCGCCGAAGATCGACAGCTTGCGGTTGTTGAAGTACTGGGCCGTCGCGGCGCCTGCAAAGTCCGGACCGAACTGCTCGCCCGCGTAGTCGGCGTCGAGCATGTCCTGGGTGAAGGGACGCGCATACACGCCCATCGCGCGGCGCGTCAGCGACAGGATCTCCTGGCGGATCTCGGTGCCGCGGATCTTCAGCATCGAGCTTTCGGCGCCGGGCACGCCGCCCCCTAGCACCGCCGCGATCACGCGCAAATTGGTCGTCTTCATGTTTTCCAGGTCGATCTCGACCCTGGCCAGGCGCGACGCGAACGACGGATCGTCCAGCAGCGGCTTGCCGTTGCGGGTCTGGGTCGCGGCGATGCGCTTCAGGCGCGCCAGCGAGGCCACCGAGAAACCGACACCGGCGATGTTGGTGCGTTCGTAGGTCAGCAGGTACTTGGCGCAGGTCCAGCCGCGGTTCTCCTCGCCGACCAGGTTCTCCGCCGGCACGCGCACGTCGGTGAAGAACACCTCGTTGACCTCGTGCTCGCCGTCGAGCGTGATGATCGGACGCACTTCGACGCCCGGGCTGTTCATGTCGACCAGCAGGAAGCTGATGCCCTCCTGCTTCTTGGCTTCGCGGTTGGTGCGCACCAGGCAGAAGATCATGTTGGCGTGCTGGCCGAGCGTGGTCCAGGTCTTCTGGCCGTTGACGATGTAGTGCTCGCCCTGCGCATCAAGGCCGCGCACGGCGGTCGTCTTCACCGCCGCCAGGTCGGAGCCGGCGCCCGGCTCCGAGTAACCCTGGCACCACCAGTCCGAGCCGTCCAGGATGCGCGGCAGCCAGTAGCGCTTCTGCGCCTCGTTGCCGTACTTGATCAGGACCGGGCCCAGCATGTTGACGCCGAAAGGCACGATGCGCGGCGCGTTCGCCAGCGCGCACTCGTTCTCGAAGATGAACTTCTCGACCGCGTTCCAGCCCGGGCCGCCATATTCTTCCGGCCAGTGGTTGGCCAGCCAGCCGCGCGCGTTCAGGATCGCGTGCCACTCTTCCATGTCGGCCTTGGTCAGGTGCTTGCCGTTGGCGACCTTGTCGCTCAGGCGCTGCGGCAGCTTCTCGGCCAGGAAGGCGCGCACTTCTTCGCGGAATGCTTCTTCTTGTGGGGTGAAATTCAGGTCCATGGCTATCCTCAGAAAATCTCGAACAGGCCCGCCGCGCCCATGCCGCCGGCGATGCACATCGTGACCACGGCGTACTTGGCGCCGCGGCGCTTGCCTTCCAACAGGACGTGGCCGGCCAGGCGCGCGCCGGTCATGCCGAACGGGNNGATCGCGCCGCCGTTCACGTTCAGGCGCTCGTCCGGAATGCCGAGGCGCTGCTGGCAGTAGATGGCCTGCGAGGCAAACGCTTCGTTCAGCTCCCACAGGTCGATGTCGGCGACCGTCAGGCCGAAGCGCTTGAGCAGCTTCGGCACCGCGAACACCGGGCCGATGCCCATCTCGTCCGGCTCGCAGCCGGCCACGGCCAGGCCGCGGAAGGCGCCCAGCGGGGCCAGGCCCAGGCGCTCGGCCTCCTTCGCTTCCATCATGACGCAGGCCGAGGCGCCGTCCGACAGCTGGGAGGCGTTGCCGGCGGTGATGAACTTGTCCGGGCCCATCACCGGCGCCAGCTTGGCCAGCGCTTCGTAGGTGGTGCCGCGGCGGTTGCAGGTGTCGGCGTCGACCGTCACTTCGCGCTGCGAGACGGCGCCGGTTTCCTTGTCGGTGACCTGCATGGTGGTGGTGCAGGCGACGATTTCGTCCTTGTAGCGCCCGGCCAGCTGGGCTTCCTCGGTCTTGCGCTGCGATTCGGCCGAGAAGCGGTCCTGGGCTTCGCGGCTGATGTTGTAGCGGGCGGCGACGATGTCGGCGGTCTCGATCATCGGCATGTAGAGCTCGGGTTTGTTCTCGAGCATCCACGGGTCGATGCCCGAATCGCCCTTCTCGCGAGTGCGGATCTGCGAGATGCTCTCGACGCCGCCGGCGATCACGGCCGGGGCGCCGTCGACCACGATGCGGCCGGCGCCGATGGCGATCGCCTGCAGGCCGGAGGCGCAGAAGCGGTTCACGGTGGTGCCGGCGATCGAGATCGGCAGGCCGGCGCGGATCACGGTCTGGCGCGCGACGTTGCGGCCGGTGGTGCCTTCCGGGTAGCCGCAGCCGAGGATGGCGTCCTCGATCAGGGCCGGGTCGATGCCGGCGCGCTCGACGGCGGCGCGCACGGCGTAGGCGGCCAGCTGCGGGCCGGAAGTGATGTTGAATTCGCCGCGGTGCGCCTTGGTCAGCGGCGTACGGGCGGTTGAAACGATGACGGCTTCGCGCATGGCGAGTCTCCTGGTCTATTAGATTTACTTATCTGACTTGCTGATTCATATGCCTGGCTTATACATCCAGGCATATGTATTCGGGTTTTATTTTGCCGACTGGTTCAGGCTGCCGAAATCCTGGCCCTTCTCGACCAGCTCCACCAGCAGCGGCGAGGGCTGCCAGAACAGCGGGTCTTCCTTGGCGAATTCCTGGATGTCGGCCAGGATCTTCGGCAGGCCGACGGTATCGGCATACTTCATCGGGCCGCCGCGGTAGCGCGGGAAGCCGTAGCCGTGGACAAAGGTTACGTCGACGTCCAGCGGGCGCAGGGCGATTTTCTGGTGCACGACGTTGGCGCCCTCGTTGATCATCGCAGCCAGGTAGCGGCGCACGATTTCCTCGTCGCTGAAGCTGCGCGGGGTGACACCGGCGCGCTGGCGCTCGGCGTCGATGATGGCTTCGACTTCCGGGTCCGGCGTGCCGGCGCGGGCGCCTTCCGGATACAGGTAGTAGCCGCGGCCGGTCTTCTGGCCGAACCAGCCACGCTCGCACAGGCGGTCGGCGATCTGGACGTAGCGCGCCTTCGGATCGCGGGTGGCGGCGCGGCGCTTGCGGGTGGCCCAGCCGATGTCGCCGCCGGCCAGGTCCGAGACCTGGAACGGTCCCATCGGATAACCGAAGTCGCGCAGGGCCTTGTCGATCTGGTAGGGCGAAGCGCCGTCTTCCATCATGTGGTGGGCGGCCTGGCCGTAGACGGCGAGGATGCGGTTGCCGATGAAGCCGTCGCACACGCCCGAGACCACGCCGGTCTTGCGGATTTTTTTCGACAGCGCCAGCGCGGTGGCCAGCACGTCCTTGCCGGTCTTCGCGCCGCGCACGATTTCCAGCAGCTTCATCACGTTGGCCGGGCTGAAGAAGTGCANNGCGGTTGCCGATGAAGCCGTCGCAGACGCCGGCGCGCACCGGGGTCTTCTTCAGCTTCTTGGCCAGTTCGAAGGCGGTGGCGACGACGTCGCTCGACACCTTGGCCGGCACGACGATCTCGAGCAGCTTCATGATGTTCGCCGGCGAGAAGAAGTGCAGGCCGATCACGTCNNTTGCACACCGCATCCAGTTGCTCGCAGTCCTCCTGCTTGACGCCCAAATCTTCGAACACGGCCTCGATCACCAGGTCGACCCCGGCCAGCGCATCGTACCCGGTCGAGCCGTTCCAGCGCGCCATCACGGCGGCCTTGGCCTCTTCCGTCATGCGGCCCTTCTTGACCTGGCCGTCATAGACTTTCTCGACGTTCTTGCGGCCGCGCGCCAGGGCTTCCTCGTCGCGCTCGATCATGGTCACCGGCAGGCCGGCGTCCAGGGCCGCGACGGCAATGCCGGCGCCCATGGTGCCGCCGCCGACGATGCCGACGCTGGCGATCGCACGCGGTTTCGCATCGCGCGTTTCCGNNGCGATGCCGCCGCCCATGGTGCCGGCGCCGATGACGGCGGCGCGCGCGATGGTGCGGGTCGGGGTGTCGGCCGGGACGTCCGGCACCTTGCTGGCGGCGCGCTCCGCGAAGAAGGCATGGCGCAGCGCCTTCGACTCGTTGGTCTGGGCCAGCGCCAGGAAGCGCTCGCGCTCGAAGGCCAGGCCGTC
>DOUW01000283.1:0-1736 GCA_003520365.1 Massilia sp. | reverse complement strand
CGCGCGGCAGGCGCTGGGTGCCGCCGGCGCCCGGCACCAGGCCGATCTTCACTTCCGGCAGCCCGATCTGGGCGCCAGGCAGCGCCACGCGGTAGTGGCAGCCGAGCGAGAGCTCGAGGCCGCCGCCCATGCAGACGCCGTGGATCGCGGCCACGACCGGCTTGCCCAGGTTCTCGGCGGTGGCGATCAGGGTGTGCAGGGTCGGTTCGGTCAGGGCCTTGGGCGAATTGAATTCGCGGATGTCGGCGCCGCCCGAGAACACCTTGCCGGCGCCGGTGATGACGACCGCCCGCACCGCATCGTCGCTTTCCGCGCGGCGCAAGGCCGCCACGGCCGCGCTGCGGGTCTCCAGGCCGAGGCCGTTGACCGGCGGATTGTTCAGGGTGATGACGGCAACGTTGCCGTGAACGACGTAGTCTGCACTCATTGTCTCTTCCTTGTTTGTAGTTGAACCGCTGTGAGCTGCGCTTTTTGTATCGTGCTTCACAACTATATCGCAAAAAAGTACGATCGTCTTATTTCTTCGCCATGCCGGGCCATCCTGCCCGCATTGGCGACCCGCCTCGGGTGGCCGCGCGGGTTTCCGGTTATCATTTGGCCCATGCAAGCCAAGCAAACGGCCCAGGGCACACCCACCGATCCATGAAGATAATGCTCGATCCGGCGGAAGTCGAGTTCAGCGCGATCCGCGCCCAGGGACCCGGCGGCCAGAACGTCAACAAGGTCTCGTGCGCGGTGCACGCGCGCTTCGACGTCCACGCATCCTCCCTGCCCGAGGCCGTCAAGGAGCGCCTGCTGGCGGCGCGCGACAGCCGCATCACCCAGGACGGCGTGGTGGTGCTGAAGGCCCAGGTTGCACGCAGCCTGGAGCAGAACAAGGAAGACGCCCTGCGCCGCCTGCAGGACATGGTCGACGCCGCGACGCCGGCGCCGGTCGTGCGCCGTGCGACGAAGCCCACGCGCGGCGCCCAGCGGCGGCGCCTGGAGGCCAAGACGAAGAGCGGCGCGGTCAAGCTGCTGCGCCGCAAAGTCACCGAATAACCACGCGGCGGCGCCCACGAGCGCGCGCCCTGCCCCAAGAGGAAACCCATGCTGAAACTGATCCAGGAACTGATGCGGCTGTATTTGCCGGAAGGCGCGGTCACGGAGGAGGCGCTGCAGGCGCACATCCTCGGCCAGCAGACCCTGCCGGTCGACGTCACCACGTCCGGCGGCCTGACGCGCGCGATCGCGATTCCCTTCCACCGCATCCCGAAAGCCGAGGAAGGCCGTCACTGGACCCTGCTGTGCGAAGTGGCGCACGCCCTGCAAAGCGAGCTGGACTTGCCGGCGCCGGCGGTGAGCATCGCCAGCGTCGACGGTTTCTGCCTGTGGCTGTCGCTGGCCGTGCCCCTGCCTTCGCTGCAGGCGGGCCAGTTCGTCGAACTGCTGCGCCAGGCCTATTTCCCGGAAATCGAGCCGGTGATCGGCACGCCGGCCGAGCTGCCGCCCTGCCTGAACCGCGAAACCGGACGCTGGACGGCCTTCATCAATCCCGGCATGGGCGCCTCCTTCGTCGGCGAGCCGGGGCTCGAGATCGCACCGCCGCAGGCGGCCCAGGCCGGCTTCCTCGAGGGCCTGGAAAGCATCACCCCGGTCGCGTTCGACCGCGCCATGGACCGGCTGCTGGCGCCCGCGATGGCCGCCGACGAGACCGTGCAGCCAACTGCCGGCGCCGCGGCCAACGGCCGCGCCCC
>DOUW01000284.1 GCA_003520365.1 Massilia sp. | reverse complement strand
AAGGTCTTGTGCAGGTTCAGGTGGCTGACGTCGCCGCCGAAGGCGCCCGGCGCGGCCACGCCGACCATCGCGTTCATGTTGGCGCCGTCGACGTACACCTGGCCGCCGTGCTGGTGCACGATCTCGCACAGTTCCTTGATGCCCTCTTCGAACACGCCGTGGGTCGACGGGTAGGTGACCATCACGCAGGCGAGATCCTTGCTGTACTGCTCGGCCTTGGCCTTCAGGTCGGCCAGGTCGACGTTGCCGTTCTCGTCGCAGGCAGTGACCACCACCTTCATGCCGACCATGCTGGCCGACGCCGGGTTGGTGCCGTGCGCCGACGACGGGATCAGGCAGACGTTGCGGTGGCCTTCGCCACGCGACTCGTGGTACTTCTGGATCACCAGCAGGCCGGCGTACTCCCCCTGCGAGCCGGCGTTCGGCTGCAGCGAGATCGCGGCGTAGCCGGTGGCGGCGCACAGCATGGCTTCCAGCTGGTCGATCATCTCGCGGTAGCCGACGGTCTGGTCTTCCGGTGCGAACGGGTGGATGTTCGAGAACTCGGGCCAGGTGACCGGGATCATTTCCGAGGTCGCGTTCAGCTTCATGGTGCACGAACCGAGCGGGATCATGGTGCGGTCCAGCGCGAGGTCCTTGTCGGCCAGGCTACGCAGGTAGCGCAGCATCTCGTGCTCGGCGTGGTAGCGGTGGAAGGTCGGGTGGGTCAGGTAGGCGCTGGTGCGGGCCAGGGCGGCCGGGTAGGCGTCCTGCACGTCGCTGTCCAGGGCGTCGATATCGACCTGCTTGCCATTGCCGAAAATCGAGAACAGCAGGGCCAGGTCGTCGCGGGTGGTGGTTTCGTCCAGCGACACGCCGACGTGCTCGCCGTCGATGCGGCGCAGGTTGACGCCGGCGGCTTCGGCGGCGGCGTGCAGCGCCTGCGCGTCGCCCTTGACTGTCAGGGTGTCGAAATAGCTCGTGTTCAGGACTTCGACGCCGAGCGACTTCAGGCCGGCGGCCAGGATCGCGGCCTGGCGGTGCACGCGCTGGGCGATGCGCTTCAGGCCTTCCGGGCCGTGGTAGACCGCGTACATGCCGGCCATCACGGCCAGCAGCACCTGGGCGGTGCAGATGTTCGAGGTCGCCTTTTCGCGGCGGATGTGCTGTTCGCGGGTCTGCAGCGCCAGGCGGTAGGCCTGGTTGCCCTGGGCGTCGACAGTGACGCCGACCAGGCGGCCGGCCATGCTGCGCTTGTATTCGTCGCGGGTGGCCAGGTAGCCGGCGTGCGGGCCGCCGAAACCGAGCGGCACGCCGAAGCGCTGGCTGTTGCCGACGACGACGTCGGCGCCCCAGTCGCCCGGCGCGGCCAGCATGGTCAGGGCCAGCAGGTCGGCGGCAACCACGACCATTGCTCCAGCGGCGTGCAGGTGCTCCACGGCGGCGCGGTAGTCGCGCACTTCGCCGTTCACGCCCGGGTACTGCAGCAGCACGCCGAAGCAGGTCTCCTCCAGCTTTTCGATGTCGGCGGCGGGCACGACGCGCACCTCGACGCCGATCGGCTTGGCGCGGGTCTGGACCACTTCCAGGGTCTGCGGCAGCACGTCGTCGGCCACGATGAAGACCTTCGAGGCCGACTTGCCGACGCGCTGGAGCAGCGTCATCGCTTCGGCGGCGGCGGTGCCTTCGTCGAGCATCGACGAGTTGGCGATGCCCATGCCGGTGAGGTCGGTGATCATCTGCTGGAAGTTCAGGATCGCTTCCAGGCGGCCCTGCGAAATTTCAGGCTGGTAGGGCGTGTAGGCGGTGTACCAGGCCGGGTTCTCGAAGATGTTGCGTAGGATGACCTTCGGGGTATGGGTGCCGTAGTAGCCCTGGCCGATCATCGACTTCATGACCTTGTTCTTCGACGCCAGCGCCTTCAACGTGGCGAGCGCGTCTTCTTCGCTGCGCGGCTCGACGAACTGGCCCAGGTCCAGGACGTCCTTGCGGCGGATGTTCGCGGGGACGACGGCGTCGATCAGCGCGGCGCGCGATGCGTAGCCGAGGGTCGACAGCATGGCTGCCTGTTCGGATTCGGAGGGACCGATATGGCGCGGAATGAACGCGTCGCGTGCTTCAAGTTGGGTGAGGCTGGTGCGGGTCATGGTAGAGGCCAAAAGAGCTGGCGCGGGAAGCGCCGTGGGATTGGGAATTTGGACAAGCAAGGGTGGTGCGCGGACCGCGCACCACGGACGCCGGCGGAGCCGGCGCGTCATTCAGGGTTCGATCAGTGATCGGTGGTCTTGCCGTAGGCGTCGGCGTCCATCAGGCCGTTGATCGCGTTGGCGTCGCTTGGCTGCAGCTTGAACAGCCAGGCGCCGTAGGCGTCCTGGTTGATCGAGTCCGGCGCGTCGGCGACCGGCTGGTTGACGGCGGTGACGGTGCCCGAGACCGGCGCGTAGATGTCGCTGGCGGCTTTCACCGACTCGACCACGGCGGCGTCGTCGCCGGCGGTGAAGGCCTTGCCGACCTGCGGCAGTTCGACGAACACGATGTCGCCCAGGGCGTCCTGTGCGTATTCGGTGATGCCGACGGTCAGGGTGCCGTCGGCTTCGAGACGGACCCACTCGTGGGACTCGGTGTATTTCAGGTCGGCTGGGATGTTCATGTAGGGGGCTCCTGGTTGGGATGAGGCGTAATTATATGTCTGGGATGTTCGATTCAGGCGGCCAGCACTTTGCCGTTGCGCACGAATGGCAGCTTGACCACGGAAGCGGCCAGCTTCTTGTCGCGGATCTCGACGTGGACGGTGTCGCCGACCTGCACGTCCATCGGCACGCGCGCCAGCGCGATCGCCTGCTGCATGGTCGGGCTGAAGGTGCCGCTGGTGATTTCGCCGGCGTTACCGGAGGCGGCAATCACTTTCTGGTGGGCGCGCAGGATGCCGCCTTTTTCGCGCAGGATCAGGCCGACGAACTGGGTCTGCTGGCCTTTCGCCTGCAGCGCCGCCTTGCCGATGAAGTCGCGTTCCGAAGCCAGGTCGACGGTCCAGCCCAGGCCGGCGTCCAGCGGATTGACGTTCTCGTCCATGTCCTGGCCGTAGAGGTTCATGCCCGCTTCCAGGCGCAGGGTGTCGCGTGCGCCCAGGCCGGCCGGCTTGACGCCGGCGGCGATCAGGGCGTTCCAGAGCGCTTCGACCTGGGTTGCCGGCACGCCGATCTCGAAGCCGTCCTCGCCGGTGTAGCCGGTGCGCGCGACCATGGCTTCGCCGAAGGCGGTGTCGGCGACGATCGCGACGTTGAAGGGCTTCATGGCTTCGGTGGCGGCCTGGGCCTGGGGCAGCACCTGCCAGACCTTGGCGCGGGCGTTCGGGCCCTGCACGGCGACCAGGGCGATGCTGTTCTCACCGTCGCGGCGCTGGGTGATCGTCAGGCCGCTGCCGGTAGCGTCGTTCTGCTGGCGCATCCAGGCCACGTCCTTCTCGGCGGTGCCGGCGTTGACGACCAGGCGGAACCAGTCTTCGCGGAAGAAGTAGACGATCAGGTCGTCGATCACGCCGCCTTCGGGATTGAGCATGGCCGAGTACAGCGCCTTGCCCGGGGTCTGCAGCTTGTCGACGTTGTTGGCCAGCAGGCCGCGCAGGAAGTCACGCGCGTTGGCGCCCTCGAGGTCGACCACGCACATGTGCGAGACGTCGAACATCCCGGCGTCGCTGCGCACGGCGTGGTGTTCTTCGATCTGCGAACCGTAGTTGACCGGCATGTCCCAACCGCCGAAATCGACCATCTTGGCGCCGAGTGCGCGGTGTGCGGAATTGAGCGGGGTCGCTTTGAGCGTCATGGTGTCCTCAGGGCAGAAATATAGGGGAGCTGCACGCCGCCGCGGTGCGGCCTTGCGTGTGCTGCGCGCCCCTCTGTCCTTGGTACCTGAGAGATAGCGGATGTCCGCCTGCCCCTTCGGTGGGCCGGGCTGTTCGCCGGCCGCTCTCCAGAGTTGGTCCGGCCCGCATCGCGCGCCGACCCCTGACCGGTCCTTTTGCCTGAGAGTTTTTGGGTGATGCCCCTTCGGCGGCAGCGTGATGCTGCGCTCTCCCGGTCAAGACTGTGGAGGATAGGCGAGCCTTGGGTGGCTGTCAACAAAAGGAGGGGTTTGCCGCCCGCGCGCACCGTTGGAGGGCGTGCGCGCGGGCTTTTTCCTCCATTTGTTACACTGGGGCCGTCACTTTTCGGGTAAAAAGACTATGAGCGAAGATCAGACCAAACACGAGAAGGAAGCCTGGTTCACGCTGTCGGGCGACGTCAACAGCGACATGGTGCACCGGGTGTTCGAGGCGGTCGGCCACATGACCGAGGATGGGATCGAGCGGGCCCACGTGCTGGTGCAGTCGAACGGCGGCTACGTCAGCGACGGGCTGTGCCTGTACAACTTCATGTCGAACTCGCCGGTCGAGTTCGTGATGTACAACGGCGGGGCGGTCGCCTCGATCGCCGTCATCATGTACCTGGCCGGCAAGAAACGCTACGCCAGCGAGACGGCGCGTTTCATGGTGCATAAATCGCACGCGACCGCCTCCCCGGGTTCGCGGCCGGATGCGCTCAACATCATCGTCGAGGGCCTGCGCGCCGACGATGCGCGCACCGAATCCATCCTGCGCAAGCACATCGAGCTGACGCCCGATCAGTGGGCCATTCACCAGTACTCCGACCTGCACCTGAACTCGCGCGACGCTAAGAGCGCGCGCATGATCGACGACGTCGCCGATTTCGCGCCGCCCAAGGGGGCCATCCTGCGCAATATCTGAAGGCGCGTCGCGCGGCCGGCAGGGCTGTCACCGCTGCGGCGGTGAAGGCCGCTGTCGGCCTTTTTTATGGTTCTTCGCGGGGAATGGGGG
>DOUW01000282.1 GCA_003520365.1 Massilia sp. | reverse complement strand
CCAGGGCGCGCGCCGGGGCGGCAGCCGCGGCCTTGGCAGGAGCGGCGTGGGCGTCGAGCTTGAACACGCCGACCACCTGGGCCAGCTTGGCGGCCTGGTCCTGCATCGAGGCGGCGGCGGCCGCCGATTCCTCGACCAGGGCCGCGTTCTGCTGGGTCGACTCGTCCATCTGGCCGATCGCTGCGTTGACCTGTTCGATGCCGCCGGTCTGTTCCTGGCTGGCGTGGGTGATCTCGGCCATGATGTCGGTGACGCGGCGGATCGATTCGACCACCTGCTCCATGGTCGCGCCGGCCTGGTCGACCAGCTTCGCTCCCTGGTCGACCTTGTCCACCGAGTCGCCGATGAGGGTCTTGATTTCCTTGGCCGCGGCGGCCGAGCGCTGGGCCAGGGTACGCACTTCGGAGGCCACGACCGCGAAGCCGCGGCCCTGTTCGCCGGCACGCGCCGCCTCGACGGCGGCGTTCAGCGCCAGGATGTTGGTCTGGAACGCGATGCCGTCGATGACGCCGATGATGTCGACGATCTTGCGCGAGGATTCGTTGATCGAGCCCATCGTGGTGATGACTTCGCCGACCACGGCGCCGCCCTGGACCGCGATTTCCGAGGCCGCGATCGAGAGCTGGTTGGCCTGGCGCGCATTGTCCGCGTTCTGGCGCACGGTGGTGGTCAGTTCTTCCATCGAGGCGGCGGTTTCTTCCAGCGCGGAAGCCTGCTGCTCGGTGCGGGCCGACAGATCGAGGTTGCCGGCCGAGATCTCGGTCGAGCCGGTGGCGATGGTGTCGGTGCCGGTACGTACTTCGCCGACGATGCGCACCAGGCTGTCGTTCATGTGGCGCAGGGCGCGCAGCAGGGCGCCGGTCTCGTCCTTGCTGCTGGCGTCGATGCGGCGCGTCAGGTCGCCGCCGGCGACGGTTTCGGCCACTTCGACGGCGGTGCGGATCGGACGGGTGATGCCGGTGGTCAGCAGCCAGGACAGCGCGGCGCCGAGCAGGACCGCGCAGGCGGTGAGGGCGCCGATCACGGTCTGGCTACGGCTGGCCTTGGCGTCGATCGCCTTGGCGGTCGCATCGATGCTGGCGCGCTGCATGACGACCAGTTCCTGCAGCAGTTCCTGGTACAGCTGGGCGGCCGGGGTGAAGCTCTTGTCGAGCAGGCGCGCCGCTTCTTCCTCGTTGCCATCGGCCTTGGCCTTGACGGCGCCGTCGCGCGATGCGCTGTACAGCTTGCGCTGCTCGAGGATCTTCGCGAACTGGGCCTTTTCCTGCTCGCCATCGATCAGCGGCTCGATCTGCTTGAGCAGTTCGGCGGCCTTTTTCACCGAGGCGGCCGAGTCTTCCTTGAAGTAGGGGCCGAGCGCGGGGTCGCTGCTCTTGACGATGGCGGCGGTACGGCGGATCGAAGCGAAGTTCAGGGTATACCAGTCGGTGATTAGGCGTTCCTTGGTCAATGGCGCGGACATCATTGTCCGGGTGGCGTCAGCCACTTCGTTCAGGCGCCACACGCCGGCACAGGCGATGAGCACGGTCATGGCCAGGATCAGCGCAAAGCCGAGACCCAGGCGTTTGCCGATCTTGATGTTGGAGATGAAACCCATTACAGCATTCCTTCTGGTATTGGTGAGAGAGAGAGAGAGGGGCGTCATCGTCGCTCGTCCGGGGGTGGAAAACCTGCCTGACAATGCATGCCGGAAACCCTTGCAGGCTGGGGATTCTACGGAGAAATAATGCTCATAGCCAATAAAAAGAGACGAAAGGAAATTTTTACGACACTTTTAGTGATTGAGCATACACTGTTAATTGTTAAATATTGCTTTGCGGAAATTGGCTTGTTACGCTTGCGGCCCTCGAAAGTTTGCAATAGATTTTTGTCTCACCCTCTGCGCATCAGCGCGCTTTCACTGAAGAAGCTCATGAAATCATCGACCCGACTCCTGCAACACCTGTTCCTGGCCGCCGCCAGCCTCGCCGGCGCTGCGCATGCCGCCGCCCTGCCGCCGCAGATCGCCGCCCAGCTCGACAAGGACTACCCGGCCGTCGAAGCCCTGTACCAGCACCTGCACCGCAATCCCGAACTGGCCTTCGCCGAACACGAAACCGCCAAGACCCTGGCCGAGCGCGTCAAGGCCCTCGGCTTCGAAGTGACCACCGGCGTCGGCGGCACCGGCGTCGTCGCGATCCTGAAGAACGGCGCCGGCCCGACCGCGATGCTGCGTACCGAGATCGACGGCCTGCCGGTGCAGGAAAAGACCGGCCTGCCGTTCGCCAGCACCAAGACCGTCAAGAACGCCGCCGGCGAGACCGTCGCGACCATGCACGCCTGCGGTCACGACGTCCACATGTCGGCCTGGTATGCCACCGCCAAGCTGATGGCCGAAAACCGCAAGCTGTGGAGCGGCACCCTGATGCTGGTCGGCCAGCCGGCCGAAGAACCGCTGACCGGCTCGGCCGCGATGCTCAAGGATGGCCTGTTCACCCGCTTCCCGAAGCCGGACTACGCGCTGTCGATGCATGACGAAGGCACCCTGCCGGCAGGCACCGTCGGCTACCACGCCGGCCACTTCCGCGCCTCGGCCGACACCGTCACCATCACCCTGTTCGGCCAGGGCGGCCACGGCGCCACGCCGCAGGAAACCCGCGACCCGGTCGTGCTGTCGGCACGCGTCGTGATGGCCCTGCAGACCCTGATCTCGCGCGAGAACAACCCGGCCGACCCGGTCGTCATCACCGTCGGCAGCATCCACGGCGGCACCCAGGCCAACATCGTGCCGGACCAGGTCAAGCTGCAGCTGACCGTGCGCACCTTCAAGCCGGAAGTGCGCCAGCGCGTCCTGGCCAGTATCCAGCGCGAAGTGAAGGGCGAGGCGATGGCCGCCGGCATGCCGAAGGAGCCGCTGGTGGAAATCAAGCCGGGCGCCGACTCGGTCTACAACGATCCCGAGCTGACCGCACGCGCCGTCACCGCGATCCAGGGCGCCCTGGGCGCCGACAAGGTGGTCGAGATGCCGGCCAAGATGACCTCGGAAGACTTCGCCAACTACGGCCAGGCCGGCGTCAAGGCCATCCTGCTGCACGTCGGCGCCGTCGAACCGGGCAAGCTGGCCGCCGCACGCGCCGCCGGCAAGTACCCGCCGGGCACCCACTCGCCGCAGTGGGCGCCGGACTTCAAGCCGACCGTGCGTTCGTTCATCGCGGCTGAAACCGCGATACTGCTGGACCTGCTGAAGCCGGGCCAGAAGTAATAGGGAAATAAAACTGCGGCATGCCTCATC
>DOUW01000101.1 GCA_003520365.1 Massilia sp. | reverse complement strand
TGTACGCATTGATAATGCGCGGAAATTTTTCCTCAAAACTGTTGAACTAAGGAAGTTTCCACCCCTCAAAGCTTACTCTTTCACGCTATTTAGCAAGGGTAAGTTTTGATGACATTCGCTTCTGTTGCAACCGCTCGTATCCACCACGTCCTGGCCGCCAGCATCATGCTCGCCTTTGCCGGCGCTGCCTCGGCCCAGACCGCCAAGACGCTCGTCGAGCCAGCCTTCGATTCCCCGGCCGCCAGCAGCGCGCCGACCGTGGCCGCCGCCGCTGCCGCCACCGTGACCCCGAGCGCCACCACCGTCACCGGCCACCTGTACGTGTCCCCGACCGGCTCCGACTCGAACCCGGGCACGCAAGCCAAGCCCGTGAAAACCATTGCCCGCGCCGACGCGCTGGCGAAAGCCGGCTACGTCATCCACGTGGCCCCGGGCACCTATAACGTCGCCGCGCCCTCGACCGGCAGCGCCGGCATCCGCACGACCAAGAGCGGCACCGCCACCGCCCGCATCAGGTTCGTGTCGGACGTGAAGTGGGGTGCGAAGATCGTCTTCTCGGGCACCGGCATGGGCTGGAACTCGAAAGGCGCCTATGTCGACATCGAAGGCTTCGACATCACCGGCAGCGGCCGCATCGGCATCCTGGCCGAAGGCGGCAAGGAACGCATCGTCAACAATTTCGTCCACGACCTGAAGGTCAGCGGCGGCTGCAACGGCGGCGGCGGCGCGGCGATCGACGCCTGGGGTCCGGGCGGCGGCGCGGTGATCGATTCGAACATCGTGCGCAACATCGGCGCGCAATGGGTCGCGGCGCAAAGCTGCAACACCGTGCAGGGCATCTACCTGACCAACCAGAACAACGTCGTCTCGAACAACATCATCTCGGGCGTGGCTTCGGTGGGCATCAACAGCTGGCACGGCGCGACGTCGAACATCTACGTCAACAACACCATCTTCGGCAACAAGATGGGTATCGTGATCGGCCACGGCGACAGCGGCGCGACCTCGGCCGGCACCAGCAACAACTATGTGGCCAACAACATCATCTACCGCAACGCCTACGGCATCACGGAGATGGGCACGGTCGGCAAGAACAACCGCTACGCCAACAACCTGGTGTTCAATACCGGCCGCGCCTGGCTGGTGAAGGGCACCGTCAGCGCCACCGTCGCGGCTGAACCGCAGTTCGTGAACTACCAGGCCAACGGCACCGGCGACTATCGCCTGAAGAGCACCTCGCCGGCCGTCAACAAGGGCAGCGCGACCTCGGCCCCGGCGCTCGACTTCGCCGGTGTCGCCCGTCCGCGCGGCAGCGCCCACGACATCGGCGCTTACGAGTTCTAAGCTCGGTTCCAGGCCGCAAGGCTAGATGAACAAGGCTCCGCAAGCTGTCCGGCTTGCGGGGCCTTTTTTAATCTTCGGCGACACCTCGGCGCTACGACATGTGATGCCCGAACAAGACGCAATCCTGTGCCTGGCAATTGTTTTAAGACAAACAACCTGTCGTCAAAAAAATTGCATTAGATCTTTATGATTTTCTAGTTAGAAACTTTTTCATCATTATCCAACATTGTTCTATTAATATTTTTTACCCTCAAGAAATTGTATTAGCGCACCTGATAACATAAAGAAATTTATTTTTAAAAACGTTGAACTTAGGAAGTTTCCTACGCTCAAAGCTTACTCTTTCACGTTGTTAAGGTAGGGTAAGTTTCAGATGAAAAAAATCGTTCCTGTAGTTGCAAGCGTTCGTTTCCACCATCTCCTGTGCGCCAGCGCCGCAGTCCTGCTGGCCGGCAGCGCTGCCGCCGCCGAAGCCGGTACCAGCGTCGAACCGGCCTATGATTCCCCGGCCCCGATGGCAACCACGGCCGTTACCGAATCCGGTACCGGCACGGCCAAATCGGACCGTACCGTGGTAACCCCGACGGCTACCGCCACCGGCCACCTGTATGTCTCGCCAACCGGTTCCGACTCCAATCCGGGCACCCAGGCACGTCCCCTGAAGACCATCGCCCGCGCCGATGCGCTGGCCCGCGCCGGCTACGTCATCCACGTCGCGCCCGGCACCTACAAGGTGGCGGCACCGTCGACCGGCAGCGCAGGTATCCGCACCGTCAAGAGCGGCACCGCCACTGCCCGCATCAAGTTCGTCTCGGATGTGAAGTGGGGCGCGAAGATCGTCTTCTCGGGCACCGGCATGGCCTGGAACTCGAAGGGCGCTTACGTCGATATCGAAGGTTTCGACATCTCCGGCACCGGCCGTATCGGCATCCTGGCCGAAGGCGGTAAAGAGCGCATCACCAAGAACTTCGTCCACGACCTGACCGTCAGCGGTGGCTGCAATGGCGGCGGCGGCGCGGCGATCGATGCCTGGGGCCCCGGCGGCGGCGCCGTGATCGACTCGAACGTCGTGCGCAACATCGGCTACAAGTGGGTCGCCGGCCAGACCTGCAACACCGTGCAGGGCATCTACGTCACGAACCAGAACAACACGATCTCGAACAACATCATCTCGGGCGTGGCTTCGGTCGGCATCAACAGCTGGCACGGCGCGACCGCGTCGACGATCGTCAACAACACCGTCTTCGGTTCGAAGATGGGCATCGTGATCGGTCATGGCGACAGCGGCGCAACCTCGGCGGGCACCAGCAACAACTACGTGGCCAACAACATTGTCTACCGTAACGCCTACGGCATCACGGAAATGGGCAAGGTCGGCACCAACAACCGTTATCCGAACAACCTGGTATTCGACACCGGCCGCGCCTGGCTCGTGAAAGGCAGCGTCAGCGGCACCGTCTCGGCCAACCCGCAGTTCGTGAACTACCAGGTCAACGGCACCGGCGACTATCGCCTGAAGAACACTTCGCCGGCGATCAACAAGGGCACGGCAACGCGTGCACCGAAGGTCGATATCGCCGGCGTGGCGCGTCCGCGCGGCGGCGCATACGACATCGGCGCCTACGAGTACTAAGCAGGTCCGATTCCGGCGCCCGCCAGCGCCGGATCAACGAGCCCCTGCAGGCCGGACACGTGTCCGGCCTGCAGGGGCTTTTTTCATGGCGAACGCGCAGCCAGCGCGGTGGCACAGGCGTCCGGCGAACCTGGCCGAATGCGCTCAGTCAACGGGCGCGCGAGACGATCAGCTCACGTAGCCGATCTGCGCGGTGGACGCCCCGTAGTGCGTCGCACTTGCGCTAAGCCGCACGGCCATGTCGTTGAACAGCACGCCTTGCGGCGATATGCCGGCATGGTGCAGGCGTTTCACCGACTCGTTGATCTGTCCTTCGGTGGTCACGCCGGCACGCGCGACGATGAAGACGGCGCCGGCGTGCGCGCCAATGATGAGTGCGTCCGCCACGGAGAGGACCGGCGGTGGGTCGATCAGGACCAGGTCGTAGCGGGCGCTGACCGACTCGAGCAGCGCCCCGAAGTTCAGGTGTAGCAGGAAGTCCGAACGGTTCGGCGGCAACTCGCCTGTGGGAATGAAATCGAGATTCTCCATGACGTCGTGGTGAATGATGTCCTCGACCGGCATCGAACCGAGGATGGAACGCGACAGCCCCCGCTCGCGTCCGATCCCGAAATAGCGGTGCAGGTGCCCGTTGCGCAGATCCGCATCGATCAGCAGGACACGTTTGCCACTCGAGGCCATGACGGCGGCGAAGTTGGCCGCGATGAAAGATTTGCCAATGCTACGCGTCGGTCCGGCGAACATGACAATGTTGTTCTTAAAGTGGGGCATCGAGAACTGCAGCGCGGCGCGGAAGCTGCGCAGGCTTTCGACGGCCGCGTCCTCGGGCATGATCTGGGCCAGCAAGGGCAAGGGCGCCGTCTCGCTGCGCGCCTTGCGCAGCAGCTTGTCCTGGTTGGTGCTGTGCGGGATAGAGGCGTACACGACCCGGGCATTGAGCAGGCGCTCGATCTTTTGCGGGTCGTCGATGCCGCCCCTGAGTGCCTTGCGTGCGAGCGCGAGCAGCGTGCCGATGAGCAGTCCGGTGATCACGGCCAGCGCCACGATCAAGGGGCGGTTGGGCTTGAGCGGTTTTTCCGGCGCGATCGGCGCGTCGACCAGCCGCACGTTGCTGACGCGGCCCACGGAAATCAGGCGCAGCTGCTGGGCCGTGTTCGACAGCGCCGTGTACAGGTCGGTGTTGACCTTGATATCCCGCGTCAGGCGGGCCTCGTCCTGCTCGAGCACGGGAAGGGTCTTGATGCGGGCCGAGATTTCCTCGATCTCGGTATCAACTTCCTTGCGCTGGCGGTTGATCGCGGCGACGATGGGGTGGTCTTCCGTGAAGCGCGCCAGCAGTTCGGTTTTTTTCTGCAGCAGTTCGATGCGGCGGGCCCGCGCGGCGGTGGCCTGGGCCAGGCTGACACGCGCCTCCTCGCGCAGGTCGACCGTGCCATGCAGGTTGCGAAACTGGTTGTAGCGGTCCTCGGACTGCTCGAGCTGACGCTTCAGGATCGGCAGCTGCTTGTTCAGGAAGGCCAGCGACTTCTCGGCTTCCTCGGTCTTGCGGGCCAGGTTCTGGCGCATGTATTCGCGGCCAATTTCGCTGAGCAAGGCGTGAATGCGCTTGGCGTTCTCGCCCTGCAGCTTGACCTGGATGACGCCGGACTGCTTGCCCTGCTCGGTAATGACCATCGCCGTCTGGATCGCCTGGATGGTGCCCAGGCGCGACTTGCGCTTCAGGCGAAAACGCGCGCCGGGGTTGGCGACCATGCGCTCGACCTTGATCTCGACCGTGCCGTCGGGCGTCGGCACGCGGTAGCGCTGGCCCGCCGTTCCCTCGAAAGCCAGGCGCTGGCCGCCACCGGAGAAATGGTAGCGGTTGGCGCCGCGGGCGGTCAGCGTAAACTCGCGGTTGAGCCAGGATTCCGGCACGTCGAACACCGTCACCTCGGCCTTCTCGCCGCCCCAGACGTAGCCGCCATGTCCGAACAGGCCCGGCGTCGACAGCTCGCCGCTGTTCTGGTTCGCGAACCAGAAGCCGACGACCGGGAAGTACTTCGGCTGGACCTCGATGTAGAGCTGCAGGTTGTCGACCGCCTGCGACACCACCATGCGCGAGCGCAGCAGCTCCATCTCGGCGATGGCCGCCTTCTTGGTTTCGAACAGCGACGAGGCTTCGCTCAGGATATTCTTCGAGGCGTTCGGACTTTCCTCCTCGACGTGGATCATCAGGTTCGCTTCGTACACCGGCTTGGCCACCAGCGCATACAGTACGGCGATCAGGGTGATGAGCGCCGTGATGCCGCCGATCAGCCAGCGGCTGTCGTACAGGGTGTTGAAGTGCCCTTTCAGGTCGACAGCCGGCTCGTCCGTCGCGCTCAGCGAGGGCCGCGGGTCGAAGGGCACGCTCAGGATCTGCGGGCTGTGCACGACGTGGGCCAGGGAATGGTTGTCGGCGGGCTTGGTCATGATCGTCTCGGTTCGTTACGGACGGTGGGGCGCGAAAGGCCGGTGGCGCAGGGGCGCATCACGGACGGGTGGTGACGCCGACCGCGTTCGTCAGCGCGCCGGGGAACAACAGGCTCAGGTGCCGGTTCCAGTTAGCCAGCGGCGACGCTGCAACATAGACCACATCCTTCGGGCGCAGCTCGAATGCCTCGGCCATGGCCAGCGAACCGGTCAGGCGGGCGTCGAGCTGGAACACGCGGGTGCGCTCGGGCGTCTTGCGCACCACGTAGATCTGGCGCGCGTCGCCGCTCAGGGGGCTGATGCCGCCGGTCTCGCCCAGGGCCTCGTTCAGCGTCAGGCGTCCGTTGTGCATCGTCAGCGCACGCGGCGTGACGACTTCGCCCGAGACGAATACCTTGCTTTCGTCGCGCGAGTGGACGCGCACCACATCGCCCGGCGCCAGCATCACGTTCCCGGGGTTGATGCCTTTCTGGACCAGCTCGCGCAGGTTGATGCTGTAGCGGGTGTCGCCGCGCTCGAGCGCGATGCGGCTCTGGTCGGCAGAGGGCAACAGGCCGCCGGCACGGTTGAGCGCTTCGACCAGGGTCATCGGGATGTCGTTGATCGCCTGCAGCCCGGGCGCCTTGACCTCGCCGTCGATATAGACCCGCTTGCTGCGATAGGCCTGCACGCGCAGGGTGATGTTCGGGTTGGCGATGTACTTGGCCAGCTTTTGCGTCAGCAGCGCGCGCGCCTGCTCCTCGGTCAGGCCCTCGACCGGCAGCAGGCCGGCGAACGGGAACTGGATGCGGCCCTGGTGGTCGACCGCGAACCCCGGCTGGGCGATATTGGCGGTGGCGCCGGCTGCGGCGACCGCGGCGTCGCTCGA
>DOUW01000099.1 GCA_003520365.1 Massilia sp. | reverse complement strand
CGGCGGCCCTGCGCTACTGGCGCGGCAAGCGCGGGATCAGCCAGCTGCGCCTGTCGGTGGACAGCGGCATCTCGCAGCGCCACCTGAGCTTTCTCGAGACCGGCCGCGCCCAGCCGGGGCGCGACCTGATCCTCAGGCTCGGCCTGGTGCTCGACATCCCGCTCCGCCAGCGCAACGCGATGCTGCTCGCCGCCGGCTTCGCCCCGGCCTACCGCGAACGCGCGCTGTCCGACCCGGACATGGCTGCCGTGATGCAGGCGCTCGAGTTCATGCTGGCCCAGCAGGCACCCTACCCGGCGCTGGTGGTCGACCGCCTGTGGAACCTGGTCATGCACAACGCCCCGGCGGCGCGCATGATGCGCTGGCTGCTTGGCATGCCGCCCGATGCGCCCCTCCCGCGCGACGGCTCGGTGAATGTCCTGAAGCTGACGCTGTCTGCGGACGGCCTGCGGCCCTGGCTGCTCAACTGGGAAGACGTGGCCGCCGATCTGCTGCAATGGGTGCAGCGCGAAGCCATGGGCGACGGCCCCGGCAGCGAAGCGACGCGCCTGCTGGGCGAACTGATGGCCCTGCCCGGCATCGACGCCGCGGCGCGCCAGCCCAACCTGGACCGCGCCGCCCTGCCCTTCCTGCCGATGAGGCTGCGCAAGGACGGGGTCGAGCTGAACCTGTTCACGACCATTACCACGCTGGGCACGCCGCACGACGTCACCGTGCACGAGCTGCGCCTGGAAAGCTTTTTTCCGGCGGACGAGGCGAGCCGGCAGTGGTTCCAGTCGGCCGCGTGAAGGCGGCGCGCAGCGCGGAGCCGGTACGGCAGGACCCCCGGCNNAGGGTCTATCTGACTGAATTCAAGCCGTTTCGGCTCTGCCAGCAGAGTGGAGCGGGGCCGTTTGCGCGTTCAGCTAGCGCATGACAATAGTAGGGTGGGGTTATTGAGGCTGGGGGCCTCAATGACGAAGTGCCCACGCGTGGAGCATGCACATGATCAGCCTGCTTTGCACGCCAGCATCGCAGAATCATCTGCGTAGCCACGCGCTTTTACGCCAACATGACATGACGTTTACGCGTGGGCACGTCATTGATGCCCCCGGCATCAATGACCCCACCCTACTCGTCGCGGCGACAATTGTGTTCCCGCTCCTCGGCGTTCAGCCAGATACACCCTAGCCCGCCGCGTGCACCAGCGCGTCGACCTCCAGCTTCTTCATCCTCAGCAGGGCGCTCATCACGCGGTCGACGCGCGCCTGGTCGGGGCTGGTCAGCAAGGCGTCCATCTGGCGCGGCACGATCTGCCAGGAGACGCCGTAGCGGTCCTTCAACCAGCCGCACTGCTGGGCGGCCGGGTCGCCCTGGTAGCCCAGGCGGTCCCAGTAGAAATCGATCTGCTCCTGGGTATCGCACTGAACCTGGAAGGAGACCGCCTCGTTGAAAATGAAGGTCGGCCCGCCGTTCAGGGCCGTGAATGCCTGGCCGTCGAGCTCGAAGGCGACCGTCAGCACGGTGCCGGGCGCCATGCCGTGGATCTCGCGCCCGGCTTCGCCGTAGCGCGACATGCCATGGATGCGCGAATGCGGGAAGATGCCGACGTAGTAGTTGGCCGCTTCCTCGGCCTGCCGGTCGAACCAGAGGCAGGGCGTGATTCTCGATAAGCTTGGCATCGCCGCGGTCTCCTTGAATTGATTATCCCGATTCGACCGCGGCGACTGCCCTCAGTTGCCGACGTCCTCTTCGCGGAACTCAATACCCGCCGGTGGCGACGCGTCCCGTCCGGCTTCTCGTCCCTCCTCCTGCTTGCGCAGCTCGACGCGACGGATCTTGCCGGAGATGGTCTTGGGCAGCTCGCGGAACTCGATGCGGCGGATGCGCTTGTAGGGCGCCAGGCGCTCGCGGGCAAAGGCGAAGATCTCGCGCGCCAGCTCGCGCGACGGTTCGACACCCTGGCGCAGGGTGATGAAGGCCTTCGGCACCGACAGGCGCACCGGATCGGGACTCGGCACGATGGCCGCTTCCAGCACCTGCTCGTGCTCGATCAGCACGCTCTCCAGTTCGAACGGGCTGATGCGGTAGTCCGAGGACTTGAAGACGTCGTCGTTGCGGCCGACGTAGAAGTAATAGCCGTCCTCGTCGACGGTGGCGGTGTCGCCGGTGTGGTAGTGCCCGGCGCGCATGACCTCCGCGGTCTTGTCCTCGTCGCCCTCGTAGCCCAGCATCAGCGCGATCGGGTGCGCGTCCAGCCGCACCGAGATCTCGCCCTCTTGCGCGGGCTGGTCGTCGAGGTCGAGCAGCGCGATCCGGTAGCCCGGCAGCGGCCGCCCCATCGAACCCGGCTTCACCACCTGCCCCGGCGGGTTGCCGATCTGGGCCGTGGTCTCGGTCTGGCCGAAGCCGTCGCGGATGCGGATACCCCAGGCGCGCTCGACCTGCTCGATCACCTCGGGGTTGAGCGGCTCGCCGGCGCCGACCAGTTCGCGCAGCGGCGGCTTCCACTGGCTCAGGTCTTCCTTGATCAGCATGCGCCAGACGGTCGGCGGCGCGCACAGCGAGGTGACGCCGCAGCGCAGCACGGTTTCGAGCGCGGCCTTGGCCGAGAAGCGTTCGTAGTTGTAGACGAACACGGTGGCGCCGGCGTTCCAGGGCGCGAAGATGCAGCTCCAGGCGTGCTTGGCCCAGCCGGGCGAACTGATGTTCCAGTGGACGTCGCCCTTCTGCAGGCCGATCCAGTACATGGTCGACAGGTGGCCGGCCGGGTAGCTCTGGTGGCTGTGCAGGACCAGTTTCGGGCGCGCCGTGGTGCCCGAGGTGAAGTACAGCAGCAGCGGATCGCCGGCGCGCGTCACGCCCTTCGGCGTGAACACCGAGAGCACGCGGCGGCAGTCGTCGAAGTCGTGCCAGCCGTCGATGCTGCCGCCGACCGCGATGCGGGTGAAGTTGCCGCTCAGGCCCTCGAACTTGTGGGCCTCGGATACCTGCGCGATCACGTGACGCACCTTGCCGCGCTCCATGCGGTCCTGCAGGTCGGCGTTCGAAACCAGCATGGTGGTCGGCACCAGCACGGCGCCGAGCTTGATCCCGGCAAGCATGATTTCCCAGAGCTCGACGCGGTTCGGCAGCATCAGCAGCACGCGGTCGCCGCGCTCGACGCCGCACTGCTGCAGCCAGGTCGCAACCTGGCTGGAACGCGCGGACATGTCGGCGAACGAGATTTTCTGCTCGCGCCCGTCTTCCTCGACCACCCACAGCGCCGGGGTGTCGTTGTTCTTCGCCTCGTGATCGAAGAAATCGAGCGCCCAGTTGAACTCGTCGAGCTGGGGCGGCCGGTAGCCGGCATAGGCGGTGTCGTAGTCGGTGCGGTGCTGTTGCAGGAAGTCGCGCGCCTGGGCGAAACGCTGGTACGGGGTCATGTTGTCTCCTGGTTGCTGATCACGGTGGCCGGGGACGCAGCCTGCCAATGGCGGCCCTGTCCCGGCTGCTTATTGTCTGTTTGCATACATTGTGCCACGGGTTAGGCGCGACGCCAGGTTTCGCTGCGCAGGAGGCATTCGCCTACTGTGCGCCGCCGGCCTGTACGGTGCATGGTTATCGAAATGAAAATCCCCGTCGTAGTACCGCCTGGTGCGGAAAATACCGTAGGGTGGGCACGCTGTGCCCACGCGAAAGGCCGCGTCGCGTTTGCGCGATTCAAACCCGATTAGCGGCCATGTGTTGGCGCTTTCGTATCATCACTCGATACGTCTCGACCATTCCCAGACGCGTTGTCAGGCGCTGCCGGAGATACGCATCGTTCCGCGTGGGCACGGCGTGCCCACCCTACGCAGACCTGGACAGGCCGCCATGGAATGCCGAGCCTGCCGTGGACCATGCCAGGCTTGCGTATACGGAACCAGTCCCTCAGTTGCGCGGAACAGGCCCGCCGGGCCGGCGCAGCGGCACCGCGAATTCCCCTTCCGGCTGCATCATGTCGATCACGCGGCAATCGCCACACATGCGCAGGCGGTCGAGGTTGCCGGTGAAGGCGCTGTGCTGCGACAGGCGCGCGAGCATGTTCTCGACCATGTGCAGGGTGCCGAACGGCTTGCTGCAGCGGATGCAGTGGAAAGGCTGGGATTCGTTCAGGATCACCGTCTTGCGGCGCGTTTCGCCGAAGCTCATGCGCGGCACCAGGGCGATCGCGTTTTCCGGGCAGGTGTTGGCGCACAGCCCGCACTGCACGCAGTTCTGCTCGACGAAGCGCAGCTGCGGCAGGTCGGGCGTGTCCATCACGGCCGAGGACGGGCAGGCGCCGACGCAGGCCATGCACAGGCTGCACTTCTTGGTGTCGACCGCGATCGCCCCGAACGGCGCGCCGCTCGGCAGCGCCACGTCCTGCGGCTGGCGCGGCGCGTGGCGGTGCAGGTGGTCGAGCGCGTAGTCGAGGGTATTGCGCTTGTCCGCGGCCAGGTTGAAGCCGGCGCTCTCGGCGGGCGCTTCGCCGCGGGGCGCCTGG
>DOUW01000100.1:4963-6281 GCA_003520365.1 Massilia sp. | reverse complement strand
CGTCGCCGCCCAGGCGCGCCACCATGTCGGCTTCGCGCACGCTGTGCTCGAGCCGGCGCGCCACCGCCTGCAGCAGCATGTCGCCGGCGGCGTGGCCGTGGGTGTCGTTCAGGGTCTTGAAGTTGTCGAGGTCGCAGAACATCAGCGCGCCGAACTTTCGCGAGCGCGCGCTGCCGACCAGGGCGCGGCGCAAATGGTCGTGCAGGCTGGCGCGGTTCGGCAGTTCGGTCAGGGCGTCGAAATAGGCCAGCCGGTGGATGCGCGCCTCGTTGCTCTTGCGTTCGCTGATGTCGGTGCTGATGACCAGGATCTTCTGCGGCACGCCGGCAACGGGGTCCGATTGCACCACGGTCCAGCGCGTGTCGGCCTGCATCGGGCTGCCGTCGCGCCGGTGCTGGGACAGCTCGCCCGACCATTCGCCTTCCTCGACCGCCTGGCGCCAGGCTTCGCTGTAGGCGCTATGGTCGTCGCACAGCAGGTCGGGCATGTGCTGGCCGCGCGCTTCCTCGGCGGTCCAGCCGTACAGGCGTTCGGCGCCCTGGTTCCAGTAGGTGATGCGGGTGCTCATGTCCATCACGAAGATGGCGTCGTGCGCCTTGTCCAGCAGCGAAGCCTGTTCCAGGGCCAGCATGTCGGCGCGGCGCACCACGGTGATGTCGGCGATAAATCCTTCGAGCGCCACCACGACGCCGCGCTCGTCGTAGACGGCGGCCCCTTGCTCCCAGGCCCAGCGCATCTGGCCGGCGGCGTTGGTGATGCGGTAGCTCAGCTGGTAGGAACGGCGATCGCGGATCGCGGCGTTGGTGTCGTCGGCCACCTTGGCGCGGTCATCGGGATGGATCAGGCTGGCAAACGAGAGGGCATGCGCGCCGATGAAGGCCGCGGCTGGATAGCCGGTCAGCTTCTCGACGCCGGCGCTGATGAACTCCATGGTCCACTCGGGATCGTTCAGGCAGCGGTACACCGTACCGGGCAGGTTACTGAGCAACAGATCGAGCGATAAAGCCGACGATCCCTGGGCCCGGGAATTTGGCGACGCCGCAGTGTCAGTGGAGTACATGTTCCGCGCGATTGAGTTGGTGGAACACTATCGGAGGGTTAATTGATTAATCACATGGTAACGCGAAAACTATGCAGATTCGGTATCGTATTTACGAATAATTTGCGATGTTGCCAGATAGATACGGTTTGCGTTATGCCGGCTGAATAAAAAAGGCGGGCGCCGACGCGTGTCGGGCCCGCCCTGCGCATCCGCCGGCGCGATCAGAACGCCGCGATGCCGGTCTGCGCACGGCCCAGGATCAGGGCGTGGATGTCG